>NZ_JBEXUI010000043.1:0-68714 GCF_040614395.1 Nocardia sp. NPDC005998
CGTGGCATTTCTTGCCGGCGTCGTAGTAGGTCTGCCAGTCGATAACCAGTACACCCATGCGTCTTTATCCCTGGGAAAACATTGTGTAATTCGTGGCGTGGGCGGTGCTGTAGCGCGCGTGGGCCGCCTTGGCCGCGTCGCTGACATCCTGCACACCCTCGACGAATTCGCGTGCCCCAGTAACCCATTGAGCGTGGGCATCGGCATACGCCTGGGCGGCAACACCTTCCCACCCACTACCGGTCAAGGCGGCGACCCGGTCATCGATCTCATCGAGATGCTCGCCAATGAAGCCAGCGAGTCCTGACAGACGGACCACGATCTCATCGAGATGGTCCAGGTCGACCGAAAACTGAGAGCTCACGGCAGATCCAAACTCGAAGTGTTCAATGTGACGGCGTTGCTCTCATCTCCCGCCTGGTAGGTATCTGCGGTGACGCCCAGCCTCTCCGCCATGCCGGTCAGGGCGGTCATGATCTGGACACCGCCGTCACGCACTTCTGTCCAGCCCTCAGAGAACTCGTTGGCCGCATCACCGGTCCAGCTACCATCGGTCAGCGAAGCGACGTCCTTGGCCGCAGAATCCAGTGCCGATCGCAGTGCCTCGGCCAACTCGTAGACGTATTTGCCCACCTCACGCACCTTCTCCGGCACCACCGCAAGGTTCTGACCAGAGGCTGGTGTCCCCCCATCACTCATGCGCGAATCCTAACCGATACGCCTTGGGCGCAGCCCAGAGAGCGAGGTAGGAGATCTTGGGGCGCCGAGTGCGACGCCGAGGTTGTTTCGGATGGCGCCAGCGGCAGCCGAACCGATGCACGTCCACCTACCGCCGTCGACGTGCGGGCGTGGAGCTCTGGGAACGGGAGAACCCCAGCACACCTGGGGTTCCTATGATTTCACATGCACGCCACTCAGGACAGCTCGAGCCTCCCGCTCTGCAAACCCGCCGTGAATACATCCCACTCAGCGGGACTGAATACAAGAGCTGGGCCCGTGGGGTTCTTCGAGTCGCGCACCCCGACCATGCCACCGTTGAGGTGTGCGATTTCCTTGCTGGATGTCCTGGATGGACTGACCGACCCCGGTGCGGATGCCGCGGCACTCGCCGCGCGGCTCACATCGACAGCCGCATTCCGCGATGCAAGGCAGCGATGAGGTCGCGTCCGACCGCGCTGGGTTGGATAGACCCGGTGGTCACCGAAAATCCGGAATGGGATGCGGCGCAGGTGCGGCGGCTCGGCTACGCGCTGGTATGGCCGCCGGGACATCACACTGGTGCCGCTGGTCGACCAGGTCCGGGGTGCGGAAGTGGATGCGGTGATCATGCCGTCGCCGCTGCATCTGGATGTGCTGATGTTGCATGCGGTGATGTGTGTCGCGAACGTCGAAACTGCTACTCCGCGAATGTCTTTCGCTCGGTGGACCGCGTTCTCGTCGGAAAGGCAGGGATGATGAGTTGGAGCACGGCCGGGCTGGTGCTGGCGGCTGGGGTGCCGTTGGCGGTGTTGGTGTGGGCGGCGTGCTGGCCGGTGGGGGAGCCGCAGCGTAAGCCCAAGTGGCACGGAAGTGAATAGCCAAAGGGCCAGGCCTGGGAAATGTCGACCTGCGGCCACGCCTACACGACGACACCGACCAGCCAGGCCATGCTCGACGTCCCCAGATCGGCACTCACCCGATGAAACCCACCGCCATCGAATACCTCCGCTCCGACATCTCCAGCACCGCACAGAACTTGCCAGAATATCGATCCAACACTGCGATTATTCTCTCGAAATCGCGTACCGAACGCTAGCAGAATTCTCGATCCGTCCTCACTAACTGCTGTGAACAAACTGATCGTTAGTGGCTCCGGTGGGCGGAGCTGCGAAAAGGCTTGGGCCCCTATTGTGGTGGGCTCCAGTGGGGGGTTCAGCGATTCCCCGCCCGATTGTGCTCGACCGCGGCCACGAAATCCGGGTGTGCGGAAACGATCAGCTGGTCGGCTGTTTCGTTCATCCAGACATCGGCGAAATAGCGGGAACGACTCCAGGACAACATCGCCACCAGCAACGCGATCGGCATGCATCCGGGCACGCTCACGAAAGCCAAAGGTAGATAGAGCGGTTCGAGTTCGAGCGCCCGTACGAAGAGGGCGGCCGCGATTGCCAGTGGTATCGCCAGCAGTGCCAGCAGCGCAATTCGACGGAAGCGCCGGACCTCGAGGAGACAGAACTCGCAGGCCGGGCAGTCGAAGCGGACGCGCGCTAGGACGGGGTCCCGCCGCCCGGGTTTCATGGAGCGCAACATGGCTCGCAGTGTCGGCAACTCCGATAGTGGGCCACTGGAATTGACTGCGAAGGAACGGATCTCACTGGCGGTGCAACCGTGCTCGCTGCACAACCCCGGCATCGGCTCGGTGAGAACGAGCTCCGTCGGTGCCGTCGCGAGAGTCGGCGTCCACTCCGGGTTGATCTCAGTGTCGAAGACCACCCGCGCCCTGGTCACTGCAGCCATCCGCGCTGCTGGCGGTCCCGGAAGTATTCGTCGTCCTCGTCGTCGTCATCAGTCGGGGTTACGACGCGATCGCGGTTGGGCTTGCGGGTGCCCGGGATAACGGCGTTCCCGGCGGGCGCCGGCCGATCCGCGGGAGGGAGCATCGGCCGGTCCGGCGGCCGCTGGTCCTCCAATGGTTCAGACCGGAGTCGCACCAACTCGGCTTCGCCCTGGGCGGCCAGCCGTTGCCGTTCCTCATCCGGCATGTCCGCGAACTGCTGCATGGCGGCGGGCAATGTGCGATCGAGCACCCGATTGAATGCCTCGCTGTGCATCAACTCGCGTGCGCTGGCCTTGCCTTCGAGGACACCGCGCAGCTGCTCCTTCAATTGCGGATCGGTGGCGGTATCCATCAGCACCCGAATCGCCCGGGACAGTTGGCGTGAGGCCCCGAGATCGCCGTGGGCCAGATCATGAATCGGCTCGGGCGCGTTCATTCAGGCTCCAGGGTGGTCGTAGGTGGCGGCGGGCAGGCTCGGCATATCGGCGGACTCGACCACCGCGACCACGCCGAAACCGACCCCGGCGATGGCCTCGAGTGCGACATACGCGGCGTTGAACTTCTCGACCAGCAGGCCCCATTCCGCGATCACTTTCGCCGTGGTCGCAGTGGCGGCGGCGACCAGGGCCGCCGTTGCGAAAATTCCGACGCCGGTAAGCGCGGAGGCCTCGGCCGCGGCCCACTCGATCACCGCCATGGCGCCCCAGTCCAGCAAGGTCTGCAAGGCATTACTCATGGCGGTGGAGAGGTGGTACGCCGTCGACGCGAAGCGGTTGATCTCGGTCGCCATCTCCTTCAATGGCTCGACCTGCGCGGAAATGGCTGCCGAGAGCTCCGTGAAATACGCTTGGGCGCTGGTCGCAGCGTTACCGTCCCACGTCGCGTCGACAGTCGTCGCGGCGGACTTGACCGATTCGGAGAAGCTCGCGCTGTAGGAAGCCAGGTTCTCCACCGCCTTGCCCGCCTTCTGCAGCGCCTCCCAATCACCGGAGATTTTGGTGGTGAGCCACTTCAGCGGGTCTGTCCCGAGGACGTTTTCGCACCACTTACAAGCCCAGTACGTCGGCGAAATGGCGTTCGAGGTGATGAGGAACTCGAAACTGTCGTTGAGCGGGTCCTCGAGCGAAGGTTCCGCCAAGTGCTCGGACGGCGTCTTGGTCATCAATTGCTGCCTGTGGGGTACGTGCGGTCCAACTCGTCGGCGCGCGCGTGGTCGGTGGTCCGGTAAACCTGTGCGACTTTGGTCAATTCGGTCGCCGCAGCCTCGGAGAGGGTGCCGAGGGTGGCGTAATTGGGCTTCAGCTTGTTGTGCGCCTCGGCAACGGCGCTCAGCCCGATCCGGATGAGCCCGCCGTCGCCCCACACGGTGTTGTCCAAGACCAACCACTTGTCCAGATAGGTCGCGACATTCGCATTGGCCTCGGCCAGCGTCTTCAAAGCCACGGCGAACGCGTCCACTGCAGCTGGATCGACTTTGAAAGTCTCCGACATCGGACCTCCCCTCTCGGCCGTGCGCCGACCGCTCTACACCGAAGCACCTTCACACAAAATGCCTGCTCAGCGCAACTTCGCCGATATCTCGTGCGACAGCGCGTGGCAACCGTCCCGACTGCGGACGATCTGCGGCACCCCCTGTGCGTGTCTTGGTGCCTGTGAGCCAAACTGATCGTTTAGCGACCTAGGTCGGCTGACCTGCGAAAACGCTTGGGCCACTGTTGTGGTGGTTGCCAAGAGCTTATCGCCAATGCGGGTGGGCGATGATGTCGTGGCGTGAGAAGCTGGACCGGCGTGAGGCGGCCGCTGCTGAACAGGTCGAGCAGCTGCGTCGCCAGATCGCGGAGCTGACCGAACAGCTGAATAGCACCGCTTGTCGCGACTGGCGATCACGCAGGAAACGATGAGCGAGATCCGCGCCGGAACCGCCGAACCGACACCGCCTGCGGTGGGCGAAGTTTCGGCCGGTAGAACGGGAATGATTGCGTCGCAGCCGATTCCGGATGGATCGCCGATCGGATTGGTGCTGGTGCCGCAGCGGGCAGCGGGGTTGAAAGCGTCGGCGCTGCAGGAGGATTACGCCGAGATCCTGGCGGTGCTCGCCGAGTCCGGTGGCGGGTTGCGGGCCGGGCAGGTCGCCGCCGAGCCGGGTATCGATCGGTCGAAGGTCGAGTCGTTGCGGAGAAGGTGAAACGCCTGGTAGCGCGTGGCTGGCTGGAACAGGAGCCTTCTGGGGTGTTCACGATCGTCGAATAATGCTGGTGCGGTGAGTGATTCATTGCTTGGTGTGGGCCAGACGCCGCGACATCCTCATGATCATCGACCAAATCATGAGGGCTTCGTGGTGTTCGGGTAGTCGTTCGTAGTGGCGGACCAGGCGGCAGCGCCGAGAAACCCAGGCTGGACCCGTCGACCGTCGGCACACTTTTCCATGCCCAATCATGCATCAGGCGACCGACATCCACGCGCGATGCGTTGACACCTCGAACGCGCTGCGGAGGCTGCACACCTCGAGGGCAGCAAGGTCGGCGTGCGGGATTCGAAACTGGAGAATATCAGCCGTTGCCGGTGTTCGACGATGCGGCAAGGGATCTCTTCGACTCCGTCTGAAGGCCGGCGAGGTGGACCGCTAGTCGAACCGCCGAGAATCGGGGAAATTCGCGCCCGGCCTATTTCGTGTGCTGGACCCGCGCGCTCGCGTACAGGCAGATAGCGGCTGCGGCGGCGAGGTTGAGACTCTCGGCGCGGCCGTGGATCGGGATACGCACCCGATGGTCGGCCCGGCCGGCGACCGACGGATCCAAGCCGTGCGCCTCATTGCCGAACAGCCAGGCCACCGGACCGGCCAGCAATTCATCGGCCTCGTCCAGACCGACCTCACCATCGGCGGCGGTAGCGAGTATCTTAATGCCTTCTGCCGCAACGGCATCGAGCACCTCGCCAATATCGTGGTGCCGCGCGATTGGCACGTGGAACAGGCTGCCCGCACTGGCACGCACGCATTTGCCATTGTGCGGATCGACCGTATCTCCCGCCAGCACAACGCCATTCGCGCCCACCGCATCGGCGACTCGAATAAGGGTGCCCGCATTGCCAGGTTCGGCGATCTCCACCGGGACGGCGAGTAGCGTCGGCCGCTCGGCCAGTACGTCCGTCAGCGGCACGTCGATCAGCTCGCACACCGCGACAAGCCCAGGGGCGGTGACGGTTTCACCGAGATGCTGCGCCGCCCGGTCGCTCACCAGCGTGGTCCGCACCCCCATACCGACGGCCGAGGCAACCAGTTCGTGCTCACGCACCGCGGCACCGGCCGAATAGAGCAGCTCCCGCACCCGCCCCGTATCCAACGCCGCCGCAACCGAATTCGCGCCCTCGGCGAGGAACAGCCCGGTCTTGCGGCGGGCAACGGAACGATGGAGCTTGACAGCGGAAACGACCCGCGGATTGCGCTCGGAGAGCGCGTCCACGGGTCGTTCCGAATGCTGTGTCGTCACGCAGGGCCGAATCAGGCAGCCGGGGCGTTGACGTCCTGCGGGAGCGCAGCCTTGGCGACGGCGACCAGACCGGCGAACGCCTCGGCGTCGGAAACGGCAAGCTCGGCGAGGATCTTGCGGTCCACCTCGACACCGGCGGCCTTCAGGCCCTGGATGAAGCGGTTGTAGGTGATGTCGTTGATGCGCGCCGCAGCGTTGATGCGGGCAATCCACAGCTTGCGGAAGTCACCCTTGCGCGCCCGGCGGTCCCGGTAGGCGTAGGTGAGCGAGTGCAGTTGCTGTTCCTTGGCCTTGCGGTACAGCCGCGAGCGCTGGCCACGGTAGCCCTTGGAGGCCTCGAGAACGGAACGACGCTTCTTCTGAGCGTTGACGGCCCTTTTGACGCGTGCCATGGGTCAGTCCTTTTTAGATCTAGGGGGCGCATGCGTAGCGCCCCGAAAATTGGTCGGTGGTCGGCGTCCGGAGTCCCGGTCGCGCGGGTGCTTGCCTTCGAGCGACCTATCGACGGTCGCTTGCGATCTCAGAGACCGAGCAGGCGCTTGACGCGAGGGACGTCAACAGACGCGACGGACTCCGTGCCGTCCAGACGACGAGTCCGGCGGGTGGACTTGTGCTCGAGCAGGTGGCGACGGTTCGCCTGCTGACGCAGCAGCTTGCCACGGCCCGAAACCTTGAATCGCTTCGAGGCGCCGCTGTGGCTCTTCATCTTCGGCATGGATTCCTCTATCTGTCTCGTACCGGTGGTCCTCGCGGACCACCGGTTTCTGATCGGTATTACTGCGGGTCGGCCGAGGCGGCCTGCTCGGCTGCCGGCGCGTCCGCAGCCGGTGCGGGAGCGGCTGGAGCCTCGGTGGCGGCAGGACGCGGTGCCCGCGAATCCTCCTGCGCCTTCACCCGCGTCTTCGCACCCTTGTGGGGCGCGAGGACCATGGTCATATTGCGACCGTCCTGCTTGGCGGAGGTCTCGACGAAACCCAACTCGGCGACGTCGGAGGCCAGACGCTGCAGCAGCCGGAAGCCCAGCTCGGGGCGCGACTGCTCACGACCGCGGAACATGATCGTCACCTTGACCTTGGAACCCGCCTCGAGGAAGCGAACAACGTTGCGCTTCTTGGTCTCGTAGTCGTGGTCGTCGATCTTGGGACGGAGCTTCTGCTCCTTGATCACGGTCTGCACCTGGTTCTTGCGAGACTCGCGCGCCTTCTGCGCCGTCTCGTACTTGAACTTGCCGTAGTCCATGATCTTGCAGACCGGTGGACGGGCATCCGGCGCAACCTCGACCAGGTCGAGGTCCGCCTCGAGGGCGACGCGTAGTGCATCTTCAACACGCACGATCCCAACCTGTTCACCACCCGGTCCGATGAGTCGGACCTCGGGAACGCGGATGCGATCGTTGATGCGGGTCTCAGTGCTGATGGGGCCTCCTAGGTCAAGCGGTGTCGTCCGACGACCGCACGCAATAACTGCAACCCCTTTTCAACACAAAAGCCCCGGTGCGGTATTCCGCCTCGGGGCCCGAGTCGACCGGCCTTCGACCACGAGCATGCTCGCGTCGACCCTGTCCGTGACGATCCCCAACGAGGACCCTCCGCACAAGAAAACCGCCCCGGAAGGGCGGATGACCGGACCGTTTAACCAGTACGATTGCTCGTCGGCAACGGTGGGAGTCGGGCTCCACTTATCAGCCCCGAGCAAGCCCGGGGCGGTCGTCAGCGGAAAGTCTAACATTCCCGCTCGCTATCGCCGAATCGCCCCGCCCCGCCGAGCGCGCCCGCTCACCACGATGCCATCCTCGTGCACATGAGTGACGAGGCAGTATCCGACGCGACCGAGGTCCGCGAGCTGGCCGATATCCCGGCGGTCGAGATCATCAGCCGCGCCGCGATGATGTTGATGAGCGCGGCGGCGGAGAAGCTCGGACTCGCCGACGAGGATCCGGACAACAGCCCGCGCCGCGATCTGGACGAGGCGCGTCGCCTGATCACCGCACTCGCCGGACTGATCACCTCATCGATCGAATACTTCGGGCCGCACGCCGGTCCCTACCGTGACGGCCTGAAGTCGCTGCAACTCGCCTTCCGCGAGGCCTCGGCACATCCCGACGAGCCCGGCAAGGGGCCCGGCGAGAAGTACACCGGTCCGGTCTACTGATCCGAAAAATTGCCCGCCGGGAAATCTTGCCCGCCGGGCAAGATTCTGGCTAAGCTTGTGTCATGTCGGACGAACAGCTCGGTCTTCGTGAACGCAAGAAACGCGATACGCGCCTGGCGCTGAGCGATGCCGCGCTGGAGCTGGCGTTCGCCCGCGGCCTCGGGAATATCACCAGGGACGACATCGCCGCCCGGGCGGGCGTATCCGTGCGGACCTTCAATAACTACTTCACCGGCAAGCACGAGGCGCTGGTCTACCGGCAGGTCGAGCGGGTCAGGCGCAGCCTCGCAATACTCCGTGAGCGGCCCGCCGACGAACCGCTGTGGACTTCGATCCGCGCGGCCATCGTCGAACCGCTGGAGGCCGATGGCGCCGGACTCGCACTGCCGCGGCCGGAACAACTCGCGGTGATCCGCGAACTGCTGGACGCTCCGGAGACGCGAATCGCGTTGTCCAAGGGCGTATTCGACGACTGGGTCGAAGCGATAGCCGAACGCACCGGCACCGATCCGGTGCACGACATGTACCCACGCCTCGTCGCCGGGGTGCTCGGCGCGGTCCATCAGGCCACGACCGAAACGTATGTCCACGCGGATCCGCCGGTGCTGATCACCGCACTCCTGCGGCAGGCCATCGATGATGTGGCCGCCGGACTTCCGGCGCCCACGACCGACTGAAACCCAACCGATCACACAATGAAATAAAGGGGTCTATTCGCCATGCCCGAAAACTCTGTCAACGTGATCATTTCCGGCGCTGGACCGAACGGTCTCATGCTCGCGTGCGAACTCGCACTGGCCGGAGTTCATCCGATGGTGCTGGAAAAACTCGATGAACCGAGCGCCGAGCCGAAAGCGAACGGCCTTGTCGGCCAGGTGATTCGGCTGCTCGATATGCGCGGTCTCTATCACGAATTCGGCGGCGCGCCCGGTGTGCCCCGCGCGCTGCCGGGCTATGGGTTCAGCGGCATTCCGATGTCGTTCGCGCAACTGCGCGAAAATCCGATGTATATGCTGCTGCTCCCCCAGCCGAAGTTGGTGCGCCTGTTGGAGAAACGGGCACTGGAACTGGGCGCGGAGATCCGGTGGGGGCATGAGCTGACCGAACTGGTGCAGCACGATGGTGGCGTCACGGTGTCGGTGACCGGTCCCGACGGCGACTACGAGATCGACACGACCTTCCTGATCGGGGCGGACGGCGGCAAGAGCGTGGTCCGCAAGCACGCTGGAATCGACTTTCCCGGAAGCACATTCGAGGGCTCGACCACCCGGATGGCGCATGTCAGCCTGCCGGACGAGCTGCGCACCGCCGATGGCGGCGTCGAGATTCCCGGCTTCGGGCGGCTTCCGTTCGGACACAATCGCCTCGAGCGCGGCGGCTTCGTCTTCGCCGAGCTCGAACCCGGCCGACCGATCGTCGCCACCATCGAATTCGATACCGATCCCGTGCCGGAGGAGGTGCCGATGACGGTGGTGGAGCTGCGCGACAGCCTGCGGCGGGTGCTCGGCGTCGACGTGCCGATCCAGCCGCCGCACGGTCCGGGCCCGCATGCGCTGCGCCGGATCACCGGCCAGAACACCCGACAGGCCGAGCGCTATCGCGACGGCGCCGTCTTCCTCGTCGGCGATGCCGCGCATGTGCACTCCGCCATGGGCGGACCCGGCCTCAATCTGGGCTTGCAGGACGCGGCAAATCTCGGCTGGAAGCTCGCCGCACACGTGAACGGCTGGGCGCCAACGGGATTGCTCGATACCTACCAGTCCGAGCGCTATCCGGTCGGTGAGCGCGTCATGATGCACTCGCTGTCGCAACTCGCCCTGATGGCCCCCGGCCCGCAGGTCACCGCCATGCGCAAACTCTTCACCGAACTGCTCGAGATCCCGTCCACCACCGCCCATATCGCAAACCTGCTCGCCGGATCCGATGTCCACTACGACATCGGCGACCCGCATCCGCTGGCCGGATATCTGGTCCCCGAACTGTCCATCGAAATCGAAGGTCGAGCGGCGCGCGTTGCCGACCTCCTGCACGGAGCACGACCGGTGCTGCTCGTCCTCGCGGACGACACCGGCTTCGCCGAGCTCGCCGAGCCCTGGCGCGATCGCGTCGATACGGTAGTCGCGACCAGCCCCGACGCCCCCGCCGACGCGCTGCTCATTCGACCGGACGGGCATATCGCGTGGGCTGCCAGCACGGCCGGACAACCCGATGCCGATCGGCTCATGAGCGCACTGACGCGCTGGTTCGGCGCACCCATGACCTCTTGATACCGGACTGATTCCGCAGCGCCGCAGACTGGACGCAGCGATGTCCGCATCGTCCCTGGGTGGGCTGCGACCGACGCGGGGTTGCGGCGCGGGGCAAGCCCCGAGGTTCACGGTCGCGCTTATCACGGAACGATCTCGCCCGGCCGATTCGGTTCACCTCATGAACAATGAAAGGCGTTGTACGCGTGGATATCTCGACAACCAGCCGAATTGCTGGGGAATTGTATTTTCGAAGGTTCGGCATGCGATGCTCACGCGATGGCACGGATACTTCTGATTCCCGGATTCTGGCTCGGCGCATGGGCATGGGACGACGTCGCGGATGATCTGCGCGGCCGGGGCGACGATGTGCTGGCGCTGACCTTGCCCGGACTCGATCCGGACGATGACGACCGGCTGGACGCTACCCTGGAAATCCAGGCGCAGGCCATTCTCGACGCCATTGCCCCAGATGAAGCAGTGGTGGTCGTCGCGCACTCCGGCGGCGCGGCGGCCGCCTATCTCGCGACCGACATCGCCCCGGAACGCTTCAGCCGCGGCATCTATGTCGACGCCGCTCCGCTCCCCAATGGTTTCATTCTCAATTCCGCCCTGGACGAATCGATTCGCGAACTCGCACTGCCGGATTGGGGCCGGTTGGAGGCCGAGGGCAATAGCCTCACCGGACTGGACGAGGCGTCCCTGACCCGCTTCCGCGAGCGCGCCGTCTCCGAACCCACCGGGGTCGCCGCCGCTCCCCTGCAGCTCAGCGATTCACCTGCGCGCCTTGTCATCCCGACCACGGTGATCTGCAACAGCATCACCGCCGATCTGGTCAAAAAGCTCCGCGACGCGGGCCAGGAACCGATGTTCGCCGAGTTGGCCAAGATAGATGCCGAATACCTCGATCTACCCACCGGACATTGGCCGATGTGGTCCAAATACAAGGAGCTCGCCGAGCTGATCCATACGGTCGCGAACCGCTGAGGCATCAGGTTGCGCTCGGTCGGTATCGGACGTTGACGACCGAGACGGGATCGCCCGCACCGACTTGGCGGAGGCGGATCGGTGCACCGCCCGGGTTGTCGTACAGCCGGATGCCCTCGCCGAGCAGGATCGGTGCAATGTGGAGGTCGATCTCGTCGATCAGTCCCAGTTCGAGGAGCTGACGGCCAATGGTTGGCGAGAACACTTCGAGGTTCTTGCCGCCCGCCGCCACCAGCCCGATCCGCACCGCCTCGGCGGGGTCACAGGTCAGGAAGGTGACTCCGTCGGCGGGTGTCCCGTCCTCGGGGTGATGGGTCAGCACGAAGATCGGTCCGTGCCAGGCGCCGCCATACGGGCGGCTGTCGCCCCCGGCGTCCCAACCGTCCCGACCCGCGAGCACGGCACCAGTGGTATCGACGTACTCCCCGATCAGCCCTTGACGGATCGAGAATCCGGTCATCCAGTCCATCGAATGGTTCGGCCCGGCCACGAAACCGTCCAGCGACATCGTGAAGTGCCACAACACTTTTCCATCTGCTACCTGTGGCTCAGTGTCGACCATGCGCAGCCCTCGCAATCTGCTTGCGTTTTGCAATCGGTAGAACCGACGGTAGGTCACCCGATGGCAGATTGCAACCAGATCAAGGATCAGGTGGTTGCGCAGCGAGCGGCCTTGCTTGTGGTGCACGTCATGAATCTGAGTTGTCACAAGGATCTCGACACCGGCGTCTTGTGGGCGAACCGCTCACGAAGGAGAAAGCTCATGAATGTCGCCTTGTGGATCTGCGCCGGACTGCTGGCCGCCGTCGCCCTGTTCGGCGGCATCACCAAAACGTTTGTGCCCGTGGAGAAGCTGGCCGCAGCCCCCGGCGGGGCATGGACCGGCGAGATCAGCGCTGGCTTCGTCAAAACCCTCGGAGTCCTCGAGATCCTGGCCGCGGCCGGTCTGATCCTGCCCGCCGTGCTCGATATCGCACCGGTGATGGTGCCGGTGACCGCCATCTGCTGGATAGCGCTGATGGTCGGTGCCATGATCACCCATCTCCGCCACGGCGAACGCCTGCCGCTAATGGTGAATCTGGTCTATCTCGCCGTCGCCGTGTTCGTGGCATGGGGTCGCCTCGGCCCCGAGTCCTTCATCGGCTGACCGAGTGAAGCAGCTTCCGGAACACCCGCGCGGGGTCCTGAACCCGGTGATCGTCGCGGATCGGAACACAGCCGAGGCGGCCACCATTCGACGCGGGTCGACGGGCGAGCCATACGACCGCGCGCCCACAGCTCATTGGTGGATGTATCGACACCCCCTTGCCGCACCGTCACGCCCCGTAGAGCGTGTAGGCGCGACAAAGGGGCGCGCGGCCCGAGGTCAGCGCAGAGCAGCGGCCTTTCGGGAGGCGCGCTTTGCGGCGGCGGCGTTGGGTGCGGGGATCTTGGTCGCGGATGCCTTCGCGGTCGAGGAGTTGTTCGCCGCCGCTTTGGCAGCGGCCTTCTTCGCCGGAGCCTTCTTCGCCGCCTTTTTGGCGGGCGCCTTCGGCGCGGTCGCGGCGGGTAGCGCCAAGACCTCCTTCAGGAACTGACCGGTGTAGCTGCCGCCAACCACCGCAACATCTTCTGGGGCACCCTCGGCCACGACCGTGCCACCGCCGGAGCCGCCCTCGGGGCCCATATCGATCACCCAGTCCGAGGTCTTGATGACGTCCAGGTTGTGCTCGATGACGATGACCGTATTGCCCTTGTCCACCAGTCCATTGATGACCAACAGCAGCTTTCGGATGTCCTCGAAGTGCAGGCCGGTGGTCGGCTCGTCGAGGATGTAGACGGTTCGGCCGGTCGAGCGCTTCTGCAGTTCGGCCGCCAATTTCACACGCTGCGCTTCACCACCGGACAGCGTCGGTGCACTCTGGCCCAGGCGGACATAGCCCAAACCGACGTCGACCAGCGTCTTGAGGTACCGGTGGATCGAGGTGACCGGCTCGAAGAATTCCGCCGCCTCCTCGATCGACATATCCAGCACCTCGGCGATGGTCTTGCCCTTGTAGTGCACCTCCAGGGTTTCCCGGTTGTACCGGGCGCCGTGGCACACCTCGCACGGCACATACACATCGGGCAGGAAGTTCATCTCGATCTTCAAAGTGCCGTCGCCCGAACATGCTTCGCAGCGGCCGCCCTTGACATTGAACGAGAACCGGCCGGGCTGGTAGCCGCGCACCTTGGCCTCGGTGGTGGCGGCGAACAGGGTGCGGATCTTGTCGAAAACACCGGTGTAGGTGGCCGGATTCGAGCGCGGCGTGCGTCCGATCGGGGACTGATCCACCTGTACCAGCTTGTCCAGATGATCGAGTCCATTGATCCGCATATGCCGACCCGGCACCTGCCGTGCACCGTTGAGCTTATTCGCCAGCACGGTCGCCAAGATGTCGTTGACCAGTGTGGACTTACCCGAACCCGAAACACCGGTGACCGCGGTGAGCACGCCGAGCGGGAAGCTCACATCGATTCCGCGCAGGTTGTGCTCATTCGCCCCGACGACGGTGAGCTGCCGTTTCTTGCTGACCGGCCGCCGCACCATCGGCACCTCGATCCGCTCGCGGCCCGAAAGATAAGCGCCGGTGAGCGAATTCGCATCGGTCAGCAGTTCCTGATACGGACCGCTGTGCACCACCTGACCGCCGTGCTCACCGGCCAGCGGACCGATATCGACCACCCAGTCCGAGGCCCGGATGGTGTCCTCATCGTGTTCGACCACGATCAGCGTATTGCCGAGATTCCGCAGCCGAGTGAGGGTTTCGATAAGCCGACGGTTATCGCGCTGATGCAGACCGATCGACGGTTCGTCCAGCACATACAGCACCCCGACCAGTCCGGATCCGATCTGGGTCGCCAACCGGATGCGCTGCGCCTCACCACCGGACAGCGTCGCCGCCGCCCGCGACAGGCTCAAATACTCCAGCCCGACATCCAACAGGAACCCGAGCCGCGCCTGCACTTCCTTGAGCACCTGCCCGGCGATGGCGGTCTCCCGCTCGCCCAGGGTCAGCGCGTTCAGGAATGCCGAGCAATCACCGATCGACAGGTCGCTCACATCGGCAATGGACTTCTGCTCACCGCCCGACGCGATGGTGACGGCCAGAATCTCGGGCCGCAGCCGAGCCCCATTGCAGACCGGGCACGGCACATCGCGCATATACCCGTCGTAATGCTCTTTCATCTGCTCGGATTCGGTGTTCTCCATGCGCCGCTGCAGGAACGGCATCACACCCTCGAAATCGGCATAATACGAACGCTTCCGGCCGTACCGGTTGGTATAGGAGACGTGCACCTGATCGGAGCTGCCCTCCAGCACCGCCTTGCGTGCCTTCGGCGGCAGATCCTGCCACGGCGTATCCATGGAGAAGCCAATGGATTCGGCCAGACCCGACAGCAGCCTGGTGAAATATTCGGCGGTCTGCCCGCGCGACCACGGTGCGATCGCGCCATCGGCCAGGCTCAGCTCGGGATCCGGCACCACCAGATCCGGGTCGACCTCTTTGCGGATACCCAGACCCGTGCAGTCGGGGCATGCGCCGTAGGGCGAGTTGAACGAGAACGAGCGCGGTTCGAGATCCTCGATATCGAGGGGGTGCCCATTGGGGCAGGCCAGCCGTTCGGAGAAGCGGCGTTCACGATCGTGCGCATGTTCGTCGCGGTCGACGAAGTCCAGCACCACGATGCCATCGGCCAGCCGCAGCGCGGTCTCGATCGAATCGGTCAGGCGCTGTTTGGAACTCGGCTTCACCTGGAGCCGGTCCACCACGACCTCGACGTCGTGCTTCTCCTGCTTCTTCAGCTTCGGCGGATCGGTCAGCGGATACACCACGCCGTCGACCCGGACTCGCGAATATCCTTGGGAGTTCAGCTGATCGAACAGATCGACGAATTCACCCTTGCGCGTGCGCACCACCGGCGCGAGCACCTGGAATTTGATGCCCTCCTCCATGGCGAGCACCTGGTCCACGATCTGCTGCGGGGTCTGCTTGGCGATGAGCTCACCGCAGACCGGGCAGTGCGGGGTACCGGCGCGGGCGTAGAGCAGACGGAGGTAGTCGTAGACCTCGGTGATGGTGCCGACGGTGGAGCGGGGGTTGCGATTGGTCGACTTCTGATCGATCGAGACCGCGGGCGAGAGGCCCTCGATGAAGTCGACATCCGGCTTGTCCATCTGCCCGAGGAACTGGCGGGCGTAGGCCGATAGCGATTCGACATAGCGGCGCTGTCCCTCGGCGAAGATCGTGTCGAAGGCGAGGCTGGACTTGCCCGAACCGGATAGACCGGTGAACACGATAAGACTGTCGCGGGGCAGATCGAGGTCGATCCCCTTGAGGTTGTGCTCCCGAGCTCCGCGCACAGTGAGGCGTTCCGCCACCAGGTGGTCCCTTCTCGATCGTGTCGGTCCAACAGACGTGATACCCCCAGCGCCATGCTAGGCCGACCCACCGACAAGTTTCCCCGCGCGCCGCGCACACCGGGCATCCGCCCAGGTCAAGTATCCGATCGACGCAACTTTCCGGACAACCCGCTGAGCTGCCACCCCTCATTGTCCACGGTGACCGTGAGCACATCCGCCCCCACCCGCACCCCGCTCACCCGCAGCGGCAGATACCGGTCCGGCACCGCGGGCGCGACCGAGGCCGACCCGCCGCCGGGTTCGAGCCGCAACATGCTCCGCATGAACAGCAGCGGCGCCGCGGACGCCCACGCCTGCGGTGAGCAGGAGGTCGGATACGGCACCGGCGCGTCGAATTCTGCGCGGTCGAATCCGCTGAACAGCTCGGGCAGTCGATAGCCGAATCGGGTCGACGCGTCGAGCACCCCGTCGATCACGCGGTTGGCGTGTTCGGTGTAGCCGTAGCGCATCAGCCCGGCGGCGCAGATCGCATTGTCGTGCGGCCAGACCGAGCCGTTGTGATAGCTGACCGGGTTGTAAGCGCCCATATCGGTGGCCAGGGTGCGGATCCCGAACCCGCTGAACATCTGCGGCGACAGCAGATGGTCCGCGACCTCGCCCGCCTTGTCCTCATCGATGATCCCGGTCCACAGGCAGTGCCCGATATTGGAGGTCAGCGCGTCGATCGGCCGCTTGTCCCGATCCAGGCCGATGGCGAACCAACCCTGCTCGGGCAGCCAGAACGCGGTATTGAAGGCGGCCTTCAGCGCGGCCGCCTTGGTACGGAACCGATCCGCGATCGCGTGATCTCCCATATCGACTGCCAGCGCCGCCCGCGCCAGATACGCGGCGTACACATACCCCTGCACCTCGGCCAGCGCGATCGGCGCCTCGGGCAATCGGCCGTCGGCGAAATTCACCCCGTCCCAGGAGTCCTTCCAGCCCTGATTCGCCAACCCGTGCTCGGCCGCGCGCTCGTATTCGACGAATCCGTCACCGTCCACATCACCGAAGCGCTCGATCCATTCCAGTGCCCGATCCGCATGCGGCAGCAGCTCGTCCCGGGTTTCGGCGTCGAGTCCCCATCGGTGCAGCTCACCCAGCAACATCACGAACAGCGGTGTGGCGTCGGCGGTTCCGTAGTAAACGGTGTCACCGCCGAGTAGCAGCGTCGCCGCGCGCCCGAATCGCACCTCGTGCGGAATCCGGCCCGGCTGTTCCTCGGTCACCTCGCGAATCTCACTGCCCTGTAAGCCGGCCAGGCTCTGCAAGGTGCCGACGGCCAACCTCCGATCCAGCGGCAACACCATCCAGGAAGTGAGCAGCGAGTCCCGCCCGAACAGCGCCATGAACCAGGGCGCACCGGCGGCGACCACCGCCCGCTCCGGATGCCCCGGGTCGAAGATGCGCAGCGCACCGAGATCGACTACGGCGCGGCGCAATACCGCGGCCAGCGTCTCGTCCCCGGTCCGGACCAGCGGCGAGTTCTCGTACCATTCCCGCATCCGCCGCGCTGGCGCGCTGTGCGATACCGGCTTCCCGCACACATGCCGCGGCGTCACGGGCGATCCCAGCGTCGGCTGGTACTGAATGCACGCCGACCAACCACCGCGGCCCGGCAGATCCACCTCCCACCGCAATTCGCGATCGGTCGCGGTCGCCCCCGCGGCGGTCACCGTCACCGCCAAAGCCAGATCGGTCCGGCTGATCTCGAGTGAGCCCGCCATCGCCTTGCTCTTGGTGACCACAACGGTGTCGCCGACCCGCCCCTCCTTCACCTCGAACAGATCCGCGAAATCGGCGTCGAGCTCCAGCGCGACCACACAGCTGATGGCCGCACCGGAAAGATTGCGCACCGTCAAGTCCTCGCGCATACCGTCGCCGACATGCCGAGCGACGCTCACCAGCGCGGTGCTGTCGGCGCGCCCCGGCCGGGGCGGCGTTCTGGCCAGCAGCGTCGCACTGTAGGGCTCTGCATGCTGGACGGTGAGCGGCTGCGGCGGCAATCCGTCGACGGTCAGCCGCCATCGCGACAGCACCCTGGTATCGCGAACGAACAGTCCCTCGGGACGATTCGGGCTGATGACACCGCCGTCCTCGCTGATGCAGAACGTCGATCCCTCGACCAGTGTCACCCCGGCGACCGCCCGCGGCGCGCCCGGATCGACACCGTCACCCCACGGGCCCGTCAAGCGACCGGCGTGGGCAGCATGGCCCGGCTCGAGCGCTCACCGCGCGGTTCGGGATCGTCGGGGCCCCTCAGTGGACGCACCCGCTCAGTGTAATAGCGGCACTCCCCGGATTCGCGGATCTCGGTGATCAACACCAGTTTTCGACGCGTGACCCGGCGACTGGACCGCACGGTGCATGCCCTGCTCCGCGTTCATCCGATGGACGGACCCGACACGAGTTTGCCGACCACCACTTCGGTGCCGCCGTACGCGAGCGGCGGTACCGGCACTCACGGTGGCACGATCAGTCCGGTTCTCATGGGCAAGTCCATTCTTCGGGCACCGGCTGCGCATCGAAAGCCGGGATCTCCAGAATGGTCCGACCGTGCGCCAGCCGCCATTGCACACCGCACGTTCGGCAGCCGAACAGGGTATCCCGAAGGTCGTCCAAGGTGCCGATGGCGTCCGAACCACAATCGGGACAGCTCTCCGGCGGACCGAAAATATTGCCGAAATCGAGCTGCGCTGAATATGTCATTGTTCGAGATAACTGTGCATGGGGCCCTCCAGGCCACGCTGCCAAAGACCTCTATGAATGACTTTCGGCCATAGCATACCTGGAACTCTGATTCATACAAAGCCGTTCGCGCGGTCGGTTTCTACCGGAGTTCCGTAACTCGCGCTGGTAAATTCGAGTCGGCATTTACTCGAAATTGTCGGCTCCGGCATACCGGTGTGCGCCACGACGAGATACCTTGTCGGAGTGAGACAATCAGGGGCGCGAGATCCCCTGCAGCACATGGGAGGTCGCGTGATCACTGTGTTCCTCGTCGACGACCACGAGATCGTCCGACGCGGCCTCGTCGACCTGCTGGAGAGCGATCCGGAACTCACGGTGATCGGCCAGGCGGGCGACGTCGCCACCGCCATGACGGGCATTCACGCACGGCAACCCGATGTGGCCGTACTGGACGTTCGACTACCCGACGGGAACGGCATCGAACTGTGCCGCGATCTGCTCGCCGAAATCGACGGTTTGCATTGTCTCATTTTGACGTCCTACACCGACGAGCACGCCATGCTGGACGCGATCCTGGCGGGCGCGAGCGGCTATGTCGTGAAGAACATCAAGGGCATGGAATTGGCAGCCGCCATCAAGGAGGTCGGCGCCGGTCGTTCGCTCTTGGATAACCGCGCGGCAATCGCGCTCAAAGCGCGGCTGCGCAGCAGCACCGAAAACGACGGACCACTCGCCGGACTCACCGAACAAGAACGCCGACTGCTCGCATTGCTCGGCGAGGGATTGACCAATCGGCAGATCGCGGCGCGAATGTTCTTGGCGGAGAAGACCGTCAAGAATTACGTATCCCGCTTGCTCGCCAAACTCGGCATGGAACGGCGTACCCAGGCCGCGGTGCTGGCCTCCAAACTGCGGGATGGTTAACCGACCGGAACGACGATCGTGAGATCCCCGTCGTAGCGGCGGTACAGCAGCCTGCCCCGACCGGTATCGGCGTCGGTGAAGAACAGGAACGGCAGGCCATTGCGGCACAGCCTGGTCACCGCCGCCTCTTCGAGTAGCGTCGGCGCTGGCTGGGCAGTCATGATCACCGGGAGCGAATTCACCGTCAGCGGCCTATCCGTCGGGGCCTCCGGCGCGATAGTGGTACGCTGCCTTGCCATCTGGATGCCCAGTGAATCAGCCCAGGACACCACGGCATCCTCGCCGGTCTCGGCATCGATGAAAAGGTATGCGTCGTAATCCATCGCATCCATCACCGCGGTCGCCTCGGCGGGCGTACCGGTCAGCAACGCACAGTGCTTCCTCCGCACGATCGGGCGCGGCTCGGTGACCCGGGCCAGGGGCGGACGCGCCGGATCGGGCCACTCGCGTGACTGCTTGGTCGCCAGCCGGGCGATCTGGCGGTCCAGCCGTTCGACGGCGAAGGTCACCGCGAAGCCACGCGGCCCGGTGACCTGCACCCGGGTCGGGGTGTCGTGTATGCGAATGTTGGCCTGTACCAACGTCGGTTCGTCCGCATCCACCGGTGCGGTCACCCGCACCCGTGCCGCCGCGTCGAGGTGATGTCGGCGCAGCACGCGACCGATCCCCCGCACGGCCCTGGTCACATCCGCGGGCGGCACCGCGCCCCGGGTGGTCACGGCCAGTTCGGGATCGGCGGCGGTTGCCCACACCTCCGACGAACGCAACGGCGAATTCATAGGACAACCCTACTTTCTATTCCCGGTGCGACCATGCCATCACTGCTACGACGTCGCGAACAGGGCCGAAAGTCCCCGATCGGCCAACTAGACTGGCCTAGGCGCTGTTGCGCACACACCAGAACAGGATGCCGACATGACCGAAGAGTTGGGTAGCGGCCCCTATTCGGTACGCGACACGCTCTCGCAACTGCGGCTCCGGGAGCTCCTGTCGGAGGTCAAGGAACGCGTCGAGCTGATCATCGATTCACGCGACCGGATGGACGGCCTGGTCGAGGCGATGCTGACTGTCACCTCGGGCCTCGATCTCGACGAAACCCTGCGCGCCATCGTGCACACCGCGACCAGCCTGGTCGACGCCCGCTATGGCGCGCTGGCCGTGCGCGGCCACGAACAGCAGGTCACGCAGTTCCTCGATGAGGGCATCGACGATAAGACCAAGGAAGCCATCGGCCGGCTCCCCGCCGGACACGGCGTACTCGGCGAGGTGTTCTCCCAGCCCAAACCGCTGCGCCTCGACGAACTGTCGAAACATCCGGCATCGGTGGGCTTTCCGGCACACCACCCGCCGATGCACACGTTCCTCGGTGTGCCCGTGCGCATCCGCGACGAAGTCTTCGGCAGCCTCTACCTGACCGAGAAGGCCAATGGCCAGCCCTTCACCGAGGACGACGATGTGCTCGTGCAGGCCTTGGCGGCCGCCGCCGGTATCGCGGTCGACAATGCCAGGCTCTATGAATCGGCACGCACCAGACAGGCCTGGATCGAGGCCACCCGCGATATCGCCACCGAATTCCTCGCGGGCAGCGAACCCGATCTGGTGCTCGCGCATGTGGTCGATCACGCGCGCCTGCTCACCGGATCGCACCAATCGTTCCTCGCCAGCACCGCGGCCCCGCAACCGCAGCTCGCGGCGGTATCCGAACTGGTCATTTCCCAATGGTCCGGTCCGGGCAGCGGATTCGACGGGCTGACCGTGGACGCCGAGGGCACCGCACTCGGCGAGGCCTGCACCCGCCGCACACCGCTGCGCTTCGACGATGCCGCGCTGATCGATCTCGGCGTGCCGCTCGACGCTATCGGGCCCGCGCTGATCCTGCCGCTGTGCACTCCCGACGCCACCCTCGGCGCGCTGGTCACCGTGCGGCCGATCGGGTCGCCGCCCTATACCGATGAACTGGTCGAGCTGACCAACGCCTTCACCGATCAGGCCGCACTCGCCATGCAGCTGGCCGAAACCCAGCGCCGGATGCGCGAACTCGATATCCTCGCCGACCGCGACCGCATCGCCCGCGACCTGCACGACCATGTAATACAGCGGCTGTTCGCGATCGGACTGAGACTGCAGGGCGTGCTGCCGCGGGCCGAGGTTCCCGAAGTGCGCCAGCATCTTTCGACGGTCATCAGTGATCTGCAGGAGGTGGTCCAGGAGATCCGGACCTCGATCTTCGATCTGCACGGCGGCAGTGGCAGCAGCATCCGGCTCCAGCAGCGGATCGAGGACGCGGTACGCCAGCAGAGCGCCGACGCGCCGTTGCGGGCCACCGTGCAGGTGACCGGTCCGCTGTCGGTGCTGGAGGCCGAACTGGCCGACCACGCGGAGGCGGTGGTGCGCGAGGCGGTGAGCAATGCGGTGCGGCATTCCGGCGCGGCGAACGTCGCGGTGGAGATCAGCGTGGCCGACGACCTGACCATCGTGGTCACCGATGACGGCTGGGGCATCCCGAATCACGTGATCCGCAGCGGATTGCGGAATCTGGAGCAGCGGGCCGAGAAGTCGGACGGTCACTTAACCATCGGACCGGCGATGGCGGGTATGCACGAACCGGACGCCATGCCCGGGACGAAGTTGTGCTGGTCGGTCCCCCTGCCGTGAGCATCGGCCGGGCTCAGTCGACCGGACCGAGATATTCATCGACGGACCGTGGAAGCCGAATTCCTGCTGCAGCACCGAGATCGGGGTGGAGGGCAATAGTGGCAGGTAGTCGCGGGAGCGCCGGTGCCCGTGATCGGCGAGGTAGAAATCGCGCCAATTGGCGACGTCGCCGAGCACCGTCGCGTGCAGCACGCCGACGGTGCCTCCCGGCCGCCAGCCGCGCGCGGACGCGTCGGCGATCGCCTCGCGACCCGCCTCCTGCAGCGCGCGCCCGTAGTTGCTGCTGCTCACCACGGGATCGCCGCCATCGGGAATCAGCGCCACCCAGGCGTGCTCATCGCGGCCCGCACCGTAGCCGGGTTGCAGCGTGGCCGCCGACTTACCGCTCAGCAACCCGTGCCACAGGGCCTCCCGACCCCAGCCGTACCCGGTAACGGCACCGATTCCGGCGATCGTCATATGATCGTTACGGTGCTCTTCGCGCTTCGAGTTGGTACCCGGCATGGCATCGTTCCTTCACCGACCTCCCCGGGCCGACGGACGTTCGGCTCGAGAATGTGCGCAGATCCGGGCTTTGTAATGATCATCGGATAGTGCCCGATGAAGTGCCCGAACTGTGATCGAAGCAATAGCGTGGACGATGTGATCTTGTAGACGTCGAGACCAGAATAATCCCATGTTCCAATGGCCATAACCGGGTCGACGATCGGGGGTTCGAGTGGATCAGGACAAGGCGGCCGACGTCGGTATCGAGGCCGAACAGCTTGCCCAGCGCTACCGATCCCTGGTCGAGCACACCCCGGACGGGATCGTGGTACACGAGCGCGGCACCATCGTCTACGCCAACCAGGCCACCGTGCGCATGCTGGCCGCCGAGAGCTCCGACCAGGTGATCGGCCAGCCGCTGACCCGCTTCATCCACCCCGATTCGGTGCCCGGCATGCTGGCCGGCACCAGTGACCTGACCTTCGCGGGCGCCGCCTCCGAACCCACCGAAATGGAGCTGGTCCGGGTCGACGGCGATACCGTCCCGGTCGAGACGGTATCGGTGCTCACCGCATGGCACGACCATCTCGCCTATCAGGTGGTCATCCACGATCTCACCGCGCAGCGCGCCGCCGAGGCCGCGCAACGCCGGGCCGAACAGCATTTCACCACCGTCGTCTCGCAGTTGGAGGAGGGCGTGGTGGTGATCGATCGGGACGGCCGCATCGAATCGGCCAATCCCGCGGCCGCGCGTATCTTCGGCACCGACGACCGCCGCGAACTCATCGGCGCCACCATCGACGAACTGCCGCTGATGCTGCTCGACGCCAATGCCCAGCCACTGCCGCCGAGCAGGCATCCCGTCGCGCGGACCCTGGCGACCGGCGAGACGATCACCGGCTATATCTTCGGCGTCGACCGTCAGGACGGACAGCGCCGCTGGCTCTCGGGCAGCTCGCGCCTGCTCAATCCGGGCGATCCGGATTCGCCCGCGGTGTCGTCATTCGCCGATATCACCGAATTCCGGGCCAGCCGAAGGCAACTGGAGTATCAGGCCACCCACGACTCGCTGACCGGACTGGCCAACCGTTCGCTGATCCTGTCCCAGCTCGCCAATGCACTGGCCAGCAGCGCGGATCTGCCGGTTTCGACGGTGCTGTTCATCGACCTGGACGGCTTCAAGGCGATCAACGACACCCTCGGCCACGCGATCGGCGACACCGTATTGCAGATCGTGGCCCAGCGGCTGCAGCGTGCGTTGCGCGGCACCGATCTGGTCGGACGGCTCGGCGGCGACGAATTCCTGGTGCTGCTCGCCGGACGGACCCGGCGCGTCGATATCGACTCCCTGGTGCGGCGGCTGCGCTCGACCATGGCAGAACCGATCATCGCCCGCGGGCACCGGATCGAGGTGAACGCCTCGATCGGCGTCACCGAACTCGAGGAGGGCGACAACCGCACACCCGAGGCGGTATTGCACGACGCCGATCTGGCGATGTACCGGGCCAAGCCGACCGGACGCCGGGAAGGCACCGATCCACTGGGCCGCAGACCCAATAACACCCACGCTTCCTGAAGGTTTTCATGATCATCGAACACGCCCTGCTCCCCGTGCACCCCGAACAGTCGGCGGCCTTCGAGGCAGCGTTCGCCGAGGCCAGGCCGATCATCGCGAGTATGCCCGGCTTCCGGTCGCTATCGCTGTCGCGCTGCGTCGAGGCGCCCGACACCTACCTACTGCTGGTGGGATGGGAGCGACTGGCCGATCATGTTGATGGTTTCCGCGGGTCCGCGGGATACCAGCGCTGGAAGCAGTTGCTGCACCACTTCTACGATCCGTTTCCCGTCGTCCAACACTTCAGCCCGGTCCCGGACAACCCACTCACGGACCCTCTACCTGCGGTTACAGCGAGCACGCCGAACCAGCAGTAGACTCGACAACTCTGTTTTCCGAGCGTTCGCGGGCAACGTAGTCTGCGTGTGCACCCGGCTCATCGCGGTGACAAGGAGTTCAGTTTGCCCGACCGTCTCACTCAGGACCGTGCCGTACCCGACGGCGCACCCGAGCGGAACCGCGAGATCGACCAGGAGCAGACACATCTGTCGGTGCTCTATGAACGACTCGATGGTATGCGCGAATACGCCACGAATAGACTGCGCACCGTCCTGCTGGAAACCGGTGGCACCCCGCAGGCCCGCACCGAACGCGAATCGTTCAGCCAGCTCTACTCCGAGGATCTGGCCAAATACGACGCCGCCGAACACGGTCTGTGTTTCGGCCGCATCGACCTCGACGGCGACTCGGATGCCGAGTACCGCTATATCGGCCGCCTCGGCATCCTCGACGAGAAGGACGACTACGAGACGCTGCTGCTGGATTGGCGCGCGCCCCTTGCCCGTCCGTTCTATCTCGCGACGACCGCCGCCCCGGACGGGGTGATCCGGCGTCGGCATATCCGATCCCGCAATCGGCGGGTCACGGCCATCAACGACGAATACCTGGACCTCGAGGCCGCCCGCACCGCAGGTGTGAGCGCTGGCGAGGGCGGGGTCGGCAGCGAGAGCGCGCTGCTCTCGGCACTCAATGCCGCCCGCACCGGCCATATGAACGACATTGTCGAGACCATCCAGAGCGAGCAGGACGCGATCATTCGCTCCGAGCACAAGAGTGTGCTGGTGGTCCAGGGCGGTCCCGGCACCGGCAAGACCGCCGTCGCGCTGCACCGCGCGGCCTACCTGCTCTACACCTACCGCCAGCAGCTGGCCAAGAGCGGCGTGCTGATCATCGGTCCCAACGCGACCTTCCTCGATTACATCGGCCAGGTGCTGCCCTCGCTCGGTGAGACCGGTGTGCTGCTGTCCACCATCGGCGATCTGTATCCGGGGGTTAAGGCCACCCGCGAGGATTCGCTGCGCGCCGGGGAGATCAAGGGCTCGCTGGCCATGCTGGAGGTGCTCAAACAGGCGGTGCGCGACCGTCAGGAGGTACCCGCCGAACCGATCCGGCTGAGCTTCGACGGCTACCCGGTCACCCTCGACCGCAAGATCGCCACCAAGGCCCGCGGCCGGGCGCGCTCATCGCGGCGTCCGCACAATCTGGCCCGCCCGATCTTCGCCTCCTCGGTTATCGACGCACTCACCGAACAGCTGGCCCAGACCATGGGCGCGGATCTGTCCGGGGGCCAAAGTCTGCTCAGCCGAACCGATCTCGCCGAGATCCGGGACGAAATGCGCGCCGACCCGGAAATCCAGGCGGCCATCGGCAAACTGTGGCCGATCCTGTCACCACAGGACGTGCTCGCCGATCTGCTGGCCGATCCGAAGCGACTCGACCGCGCCGCGAGCAGTTTGGACCCGGCAGACCGGGCCGAGCTGGAGCGCTCGGACAACGGTGAGTTCAGCGCACCCGACGCGCCGCTGCTCGACGAGCTCGCCGAACTGCTCGGCATCGACGACACCGAGGAACGCGAACGCGCCCGCCGCCGCTGGCGGGCCCAGCTGGCCGAGGCCCAGGACGCGCTCGACATCCTGACCGGTTCAGCCCCACAGGATCTCGAGGACGAACTCGATCCGGAGATCTTGATGGCCTACGACCTGATCGATGCCAGCCAGCTGGCCGAACGTCAGGATGTGCGCAACCGGCAGACCACCGCGGAACGCGCTGCGGGCGACCGCAATTGGACCTATGGCCACGTGATCGTCGATGAGGCGCAAGAGCTTTCGGAGATGGCCTGGCGGATGGTGATGCGCCGCATTCCGAACCGGTGGGTCACGGTGGTCGGCGATGTCGCCCAGACCGGCGATCCGGCGGGCGCGTCGTCCTGGCAGGCGATGCTGGAACCCTATGTGGCGCAACGGTGGAAGCGCACCGAGTTGACCGTGAACTACCGGACCCCCGCGGAGATCATGGCGGTCGCGGCCGATGTGCTCGCCGCGATCGATCCGAGCGCGGCCGTGCCGCGGTCGGTGCGCGAGACGGGCGTGAAACCACGCGCACACGGCGTCGAATCGAGCGAATTGCGCAGCACGGTAGCGGATTTGGTCGCGGCCGAGACCGGCCCCGGCACCACCGCGGTCATCACACCGCACGGGCTGGTCGCGGATTTCACCGGGCTGGCTGGCGAATCCGTCCGGGTGCTGACGGTGCACGAGGTCAAGGGTCTGGAATTCGACGCGGTCTATCTGGTCGAACCCCAGGGCATTCTCGACGAATCACCCCGCGGGCTCAACGACCTCTACGTGGCACTGACCCGAGCGACCCAGCGACTCGCGGTGGTGCACACCGCGGAGCTGCCGCCGGTGCTCGGCGCACTGGACTGAGTTCCGACCACGAAAACAACAGCCGCACATCCCCGACCACTCGGGGATGTGCGGCTGCCGTAGCGGGTTTCACCTACCTGACGGTGTGCACGATCAGCACATCTGAACGCGACTTGCGCGCCACATCTGAGGGCACCGATCCCAGCAGCCGTCCGGCCAGGGTGTTCAGCCCCCGGTTGCCGACGACCAGCAGATCGGCCTCGACCTCCTTGACGAGCCCGAGCAGCGACTCGACGGGCTCACCGACGATTCCCCGCTCGACGATCTCCTCGGCCCCCGCCGCGACCGCGCGGTCTCGGGCGGTGCGCAGGATCTCATTGGTGGGCGCGGAGCCGCGCACCTGGTAGGCCTCATCCTTGAGCACATCGGCGGCCGCGGCGACGTCACGATCGTCGGTCGGGTAGTACGCGCAGGCAACGACCAGGGTCGCACCCGCGGCCCCGGCCAGCGCCGCGGCCTTATCGACGGCGACATACGACGAGTCCGAGCCATCGGTACCGACGACAATGGTCCGGTAGGCGGTCATCTTTCCTCCAACTGTGGTGTCGGGTGCCTGCCTCGGTGCCACTCTGGAGTCGTGGCACCCGTGCGGCGACTGGGGTCGACCATAGCGGCAAATCGGCCGGAAATAGCAGAAATCGCAACACATCACACTCCGGGATGTTCCGGCTTTACCGACACGGGTTCACCCGGCGAATGCCGGGAACGGCCTTTGCGACCTGGGCGGATCTAATTTCCGGGTCCGCGAGCTGTGATCCATCACAACCCGCGGCGAACGTTCTTGTGCCCCTGGGATATTCATCACATATCGCAGTTATGGCCGCTATCCGGCAGGAACACGGTCCCGACCGAGGACAGCGCGGAGCGCACTCGTCTCGCCGCACTCCTTCCATCCGATTCCGCAGCTATTGTGCTGCGGCTCGGTTTGCCCGATAAATGCAATCGAGCCAAAAAGCGCACAGTATTGGCACGCTCGGCACAAATCCGGCCGCGCCGAATCTACAGACCGGTGAATAGTGGACCGGTGATGGTCAATCCGAGTTCGTCGACATGTGCGAAGAATGCGAACAGCATCAGCGAAGCACCGGTGAGGGCGAGATCCTTATTGAAATGGATCATCTCGCCCTGTTTGGCCTGCGGATCGGACTCCTTCCAGAACTGGTGCATCAGCACCGTCGTCGAAAGCAGCGTGATCGCCAGCAGCAGCGACCCCAGGTCCGCCCATACGCCGAGCAGCACGCTGAGGCCACCGAGCGCGAACATCACGCCCGAGGCCAGTACCGCGATCCTCGGTAGCGGCAGGCCCCGGTTCTTGGCGTAGTCCGCCATCACCTCGGTCTGTGTGAAATGTCCTGCCGCCGAACTCAAGAACAACACCGAGAAGAGCACCCGCCCGATCAACACCAAGACATCCATGGCCAACTCCTCATTCGCTGATGCGGAGGCCGATTCTCGACCTCGTGTTCGAGTGGTCGAACGCGATCGGTCCTGCAACTACATCCTGGTCGGAATGACCTTCGAAGTCACCTCATTGCGGGAGCGTAGCGAATTCTTGGCATATTCCAGTGGAGCCATTCCGACTTCGGCCGTGAACTCACGTGAGAAATGTGCCTGATCAAAATAGCCCAACTCGGTGGCCAGCGCAGCCAGATCTCGCGTGCGACCGCGCGCCAGTAGATCGGCGCCGTCCTGGAGCCGATATCGGCGCAATACCCATTTCGGCCCGGCCCCGATATACCGCCGGAACATCCGCTGCAGTGTGCGGATCGGGATATCGAACCGGTCGGTGACCTGATCGACCCGGGTCAGTTCTAGATCCTGTTCCATCGCCGCGACGATGCGCAGCACCAGCCGATAGTTGGGATCCGCCACGGCCTGTCGGCCGATCAGAAAGTCCTCGATGATGCTGCGGCGCTGAGCATCTGAAGTTTGGGCGAGCACGCGGTCGGTCAGGTCCTCGGCCTCGGGCAGCACCTCGGTCAGCGGCACCGCGGCGTCCCGGAAGGCACCGACATCCAGACCGGTGAACGCGCCGAAGCCACCCGCGCGGAACCGTACGCCGAATGTCTCCCCCACACCGCTGAGCTCGCGGACGTACTTCGTCGTGCAGACACCGTTGACGAAACCGCCGGTTCGGGATTCGGTGCGTTCGAAGGTGACGTTCATGCACGGGAACGGCAGCACCTCGGCGTAATACGGTGGTCTGCCGGTCAGATCCCAGCGCACCGACCAATACCACTCGACGAATCGGCCGACCTCGGGTCCGGCGGACAGACGCGCCAGCGACCGATGCCTGGCCTGCTCGTCCGGATGCAAGATGCCCTTCACATTGTCGGGCGCGGGCACCGAAACCGTCTCGTCGTGGGTCCCGATCACCGCTGTCGCTTTCTTACAAGACCACGCGGTCGCGAACGACCAGACTTATCGGCATGAGCGAAACCGTGAACACCGAGACCGTGAACCCCATTGCCGATGGCTATCACTCCATCACCTGCTTCCTGGCGGTTCCCGACGGAAACAAGGCAATCGAGTTCTACACCAACGTCTTCGAGGCCGAGGTGATCAGCCGCAACGATCTTCCCGACGGTCAGCCCGCGCATGCCGAACTGAAGATCGGCGACTCGACCCTGCAACTGGGCATGCCCATTCCGGACAACAATGTCCTGGCCCCCAATGGCGAATGGGTGCACACCTCGATCGTGCACTACTGCCCCGATGTCGACGCGGTCATCAAGCGCGCCATCGACAATGGCGCGCGCAGTGCGGAGGAGCCGCAGACCTTTGTCACCGGCGACCGCTTCGGCGTGGTGATCGACCCCTTCGGCCACCGCTGGGCGGTGCTGACCAAAGTCGAGAACGTCTCCCGTGACGAGGCCGAGCGCCGCGTCAACGAATGGATGGCCACCCAGAGCTGAGCAACGCCGAGCCAGGCGGCGTCGAAAGACGCCGCCGCTCAACTCAACCCCGCGGCATCCATTCCGCGCAGTTCCTTCTTCAGATCCGCGATCTCATCGCGCAGCCGCCCGGCCAACTCGAACTGCAGCTCCCGAGCCGCATTCATCATCTGTGCGGTGAGTTCCTTGACCAGATCGGCCAATTCGGCCCGCGGCATCGACTTGATATCGCGCCCCTCGTACACCCCCGCACTCACCGCCCGCCCCGGCTCGCCCTGGGCGCGGCGGCCGCGGCTGACATTGCGGCCCGATCCGCCGACGGCCACCTCGCTGTCGTCGGCCTCCTGATACACCTGATCCAGGATGTCGGCGATCTTCTTGCGCAGCGGCTGCGGATCGATGCCCATCGACTCGTTGTAGGCGACCTGCTTGGCCCGGCGGCGTTCGGTCTCATCGATGGCATGACGCATCGAGTCGGTGACCTTGTCCGCGTACATGTGCACTTCACCGGAGACATTGCGCGCGGCGCGGCCGATGGTCTGGATGAGGCTGGTACTGCTGCGCAGGAAGCCCTCCTTATCCGCGTCCAAAATCGCGACCAATGACACCTCGGGCAGGTCGAGGCCCTCGCGGAGCAGGTTGATGCCGACGAGCACGTCGTACTCACCGAGCCGCAACTGCCGCAGCAGCTCGACCCGGCGCAGCGTATCGATTTCCGAGTGCAGATACCGCACCCGCACACCGAGGCCGAGCAGGTAGTCGGTGAGGTCCTCGGCCATCTTCTTGGTCAGCGTGGTGACGAGCACCCGCTCGTCGCGTTCGGTCCGCAACCGGATCTCGTGGACCAGATCATCGATCTGCCCCTTGGTCGGCTTGACCACCACCTGTGGATCGACCAGCCCCGTCGGCCGGATCACCTGCTCGACGACCTCACCACCGGCCTGGCCGAGTTCGTACGGCCCCGGGGTGGCCGACAGATAGACCGCCTGCCCGATCCGCTCCGCGAACTCCTCCCAGGTCAGCGGTCGATTGTCGATGGCTGAGGGCAGCCGGAACCCGTACTCGACCAGATTGCGCTTGCGCGACATATCGCCCTCGTACATGCCGCCGATCTGTGGGACGGTGACATGCGACTCGTCGATGACGAGCAGGAAGTCCTCCGGAAAATAGTCCAGCAATGTCGCGGGCGCGGAACCCGCCGGACGCCCGTCGATATGACGCGAGTAGTTCTCGATGCCCGAACAGAACCCGACCTGCCGGATCATCTCCAGGTCGTACTGCGTGCGCATCCGCAATCGCTGCGCCTCCAATAGCTTGCCCTGGCGCTCCAGCTCCGCCAGCCGCTGCTCGAGTTCGGTCTCGATATCGCGGACGGCGCGTTCCATCCGGTCCGGACCTGCCACATAGTGCGTCGCCGGGAAGATCCGCACGGTATCGACCTGCCGCACCACATCGCCGGTGAGCGGATGCAGGTAGTACAGCGCCTCGATCTCGTCGCCGAAGAATTCGATACGGACCGCGAGTTCCTCATAGGACGGGATGATCTCGACGGTATCGCCGCGCACCCGGAACGAACCGCGGGTGAAGGACATGTCGTTGCGGGTGTACTGCACGTCCACGAGCAGCCGCAGGAAGGCATCCCGATCGATCTCGGTGCCGACCTCCAACTGCACCGACCGATCCAGATACGACTGCGGCGTACCGAGACCGTAGATGCACGACACCGAGGCGACCACAACGACATCGCGGCGCGAGAGCAGGCTCGAGGTGGCCGAATGCCGCAGCCGCTCGACATCGTCGTTGATCGAGCTGTCCTTCTCGATATAGGTATCGGTCTGCGCGATATATGCCTCGGGTTGGTAGTAGTCGTAATACGAGACGAAGTACTCGACGGCATTGTTGGGCAACATCTCTCGCAACTCATTGGCCAGCTGCGCGGCCAGGGTCTTGTTCGGCGCCATTACCAGCGCCGGCCGCTGCAACCGCTCGATGAGCCACGCGGTGGTCGCCGACTTACCGGTACCGGTGGCACCGAGCAGCACCACATCGCGCTCGCCCGCCTTGATCCGGCGCTCGAGTTCATTGATGGCCGTGGGCTGATCGCCCGCGGGGCGATGTTCGCTGACAACCTGGAACTGCCCATCGGCCCGCTCGATCTCCCCGACCGGCCGGAATTCCGAATGCGCCAGCGGAGTGCCCCGGTCCTCGTAGCCTTCCGCCGGGATTTCGGTTGCGAATGCCATGGTCCCCAGCCTAGGCCCAGGCACCGACAGATTCGCGGCCCGGCGGATCCACCAGCCGAACTGTAGGGAATCGGTTCTGGTCCCGCTCAGTACACCTGGCCGCCCACGGTGACGCTCCCACCCGCGACCTTCAAATGGTGATCGACCGCCACTATTCCCATCCGTGGCCGGCCGAGGTTGCCGAACCACCTCCGGGATCACGATCGCATAGCCGTTGCGCGATCTATCGCACCACCCTGGACCAGCGCCGATGCGTAGGCCGTTACCTGTCCTAAATGTCCGTTGCCGCAACGAAATTCGTCGAGCGCGCACCACTGGTTCCGGGTGTAGCCTAGTTTGGTTGTCGGAACTGAGGATGAGGCCATGAGCGCTCTGATTCCATTGCTTGCCGCCGCGCCCGCTGTGACCGGAATCGCCGGTTATATCGCGCGAGACTTTCGCGGGCTGGCTCCCGCGAACCCCACAACTTCGACCGCCGCACCGGGATCACCGATGACAACCCAACTGAGACCGCAGATAGAACACTTCAATATCGCCGAACTGACCATGACCGACCCCAAGGGTTATGTGCGGCCGATAGACCGGGTACACATCGAACCGTGGGGTCTGTATGTGGCACGCACCGTCAACGGTCCGCAGATCCAGTACCTGGAGACCTGGCTGCTGCCCGAACTCTGGTTGCGCGTGACGATCGCGCACTACCAGCCGGGGCATCACCGCGACCTGGACTACTGCCTGCATATCGGCGAGTACACCCGGATCGAGCCGAAGCGCTGGAAGTCCATGGACCAGTACCTCGAGATCGCGGTGCGGCACGGCCGAGCGGCCCAACTGCGTGGCGTCGACGAATTGCTGACCGCACATGCGGCCGGTCTGATCGATACCACCCATGCGCACTACGCCCTCGACCGAGCGGCCAAGACAATGGCGGGCGTGGCGGCACACGACCACAAGGTGGAGCCCTGGCTCGCCACTCAGGCGATCACACTGACCTGGATGTAGCCAGCGGCCGAGCAGTCCACCGCCGTACCGCTCGACGTGGCTGCAAGGGCGGTAGATTCTGTTTGCATGACACAGGCACCATCAGTGGACGTGCACAGGCCCAAGGTCGAGTACTTCAACCTCGCGGAACTGACCAACACGGACCCGAAGGGCTTCATCCGGCCGGTCGAGCGCTACCGCGCCGAACCATGGGGCCTGTACATGGCACGCACCTCGGACCATCCACAGTTCCACTACATGGAATCGTGGCTGCTGCCCGGACTTTCCATCCGGGTAACGGTCTTCCACTATCACCCGGCACACCGCCGCGATCAGGACTACTACCTCGATATCGGCCAATTCACCCAGGTCGAGCCGAAGAAGTGGAAGGCGGTGGACCACTACCTCGATATCGTGGTGCGCTCCGAGCGCGAGACCGAACTGCTCGATATCGACGAATTGCTGGCCGCGCACGCCGCTGGCCTGATCACCCTCGCCGAGGCAACGGCCGCGATCGACAACGCATCGATCGCCATCGACGGCATCGCCGCCAATGGCTACTCGCTCGAGCGCTGGCTCGACACGCTCGACATCACCCTGACCTGGCTGTAACCGCACAGCCCTCCCGGCACTGACCGGATTCCTCGCCAGCCCCTTGACAGGTCAGTGCCTGTCGGCGCACCATTTAACCAATCAGTTAATTAGCCAGCTGGTTTAATACACCCATGACGGACGACCGGACCATGACGGACAACTCCGAGGCCGACGACCTCAGCCGAACCTTCGCCGCACTCGCGGACCCGACCAGGCGGGCTATCCTCGCCCGGCTCGCCGAGGGCGAAGCGAGCGTCACCGAACTCGCGGAACCGTTCGCCATGAGCCTGCCCGCGATCTCGAAACACCTGAAGGTGCTCGAACGCGCCGGGCTCATCACCCGTGGCCAGCACGCGCAATGGCGCCCGTGCCGACTGGAGGCGGCGCCGCTCGGCGCGGCCACCGATTGGCTGGACCGGTACCGGAAATTCTGGGACGCCCGTTTCGATCGGCTCGACGAACATCTGCGACGAACACAGCAAAAGGACACCCCATGACCTCGAAGCCACCCGATCTCGCAACGCTGCCCCAGGGCGATGTGCGCCTGCTCGACACCGAATTGGCCCAGCGGCTACTGGCGGCGAATATCCCGGCACGGCTGGCCTGCACCGCGGCCGACGGCACACCGCGAGTGCTGCCGATCAATTTCTGGTGGAACGGCACCGAGGTGGTCATGGCCGGTTTCGCACCGTCGAAGAAGGCGAAGATGCTGCGGGCCAGACCCGATGTCGCCATCACCATCGACACCAATTCCGCACCGCCCGAGACATTACTGATCAGGGGACGCGCCGAGGTGTCCGAAATAGACGGGCTCGCACCGGAATACGCGGCCGCCATGCGCAAGGGTGGCGCGGATACGGTCGCCGACTACCTCACCTTCCTGACCGAACTGGCGCCGCGGATGGAGCGAATCGTGGTGCGGCCCAACTGGGTCGGCCTGATGGACTTCCGCACCAGATTCCCCGCGGGCGCCCCCGATTGGATGACCGGTGCCGACGGTCGCGCACCCCACCCCGAACACGAGGAGACGACACTGTCATGAGCGAGCGATCCATCAACACAGCCGAGCGCGAATTCACCATCGTCCGAGTCTTCGACGCCCCGCGCGAGCTGGTCTTCCAGGCCTGGCTCGATCCCGATCAGCTGGTCGAATGGGCTGGGCCGGAAGGCTTTTCGATACCACGCGACCGCATCGTGGTGGAGCCGAGAGTCGGCGGCCGCTATGCGTCGGCCATGGTCGCCGACGCCGATGGCACCAGCTTCCCGAGCGCGGGGGTGTTCCGGGAGATCACCGAACCCGAACGCCTGGTCTTCACCTGGGGCGATCCGACCGGCGACGGCAGCGCCGAGCGCGAATCGGTGATCACGGTGACCTTCGACGAAACCGCTGACGCCAAGACCACCATGACCTTCCACCTGCTGGCCCCCGGACCGCTGAGTCCCGAGGACGACGCGAAGCGGGGCTGGGGGCAGAGCCTGGACCGACTGGCCACACTGTTCTGATCGGCCCGAAAAGCCTTCGCGCAGATCAGTGTTCGACGCTGTCCCGCCAGGCCGCGGCCCGAGTGTAGGCAGCGTCGAACCATGGCTCCTTGACATCCAGGTAGGCCAGCGTGGCCGCCTCCCCGGTCAACCCGGCGGCCTTGGCCGCACCCTCGCGCTTGATCTCCAGATACTCCGCGCGCACCGCCGCGTCGGCGCGCAGCCAGTCCCGAAAAAGCAATGCGAACTCCTGACCGGGTGAGCCCGCGACTCGAATATGCACATTGGCCAGCCGCCCCGGATCGGCGCTCTGGTGAAATCGCTTGGCCCACAATGTTGTATCGGTACCCGACGGATCTGTCGCCGTCGGTTTCGGATTATCGCCGGTGGTATCCGGACGAACCGGAAAACCAGCCGCACCCAAGGCATCCCGCAGTCCGTCGGCGGCCGCCATATCCGCGACGGTGATCTGCAGATCGATCACATCCTTGGCGGGCAATTCGGGCACCGAGGTCGAACCGATGTGATCGATCCGCGACGCCACCGGACCGCAGGCCACCCACAGCCGGGCGATGAGCCGCTGCGCCTGTTCCGCCCACTCCGGATCGGCGGGCACCAAGCGCACCTCTTTCCGCCGCGCCGGTGTCCCGGTGCGCAGACCGGCCTCGAACGGCACCAGCCGATCCGCCCACAATTGCCGGATCACCGGTTCGATCTCCCCCGGCGCGCCGCTATTATCCAACAGCACATCCGCGGCGGCACGCCGCTGTTCATCGGTAGCCTGCGCCGAAATACGCGCCCGCGCATCCGATTCGGAAACGCCCCGGAATTCCACCAAGCGCCGTATCCGAATTTCCGCAGGCACGTCGACAATCAATACGAGATTCATCAGCGGTGCGAGGCCGTTCTCGACCAACAGCGGAATATCTTGAACAAGAATCGCATTCGCCGGTGCGGCGGCAATTAATTCCGCGGTGCGTTTACCGACCAACGGATGGACAATCGAATTCAGCGTCGCGCGCGCCTCGTCGTTCCCGAATGCCTTGGCCGCCAGCGCGGGGCGGTCCAGGGTGCCATCGGCGGCGAGGATATCGGGCCCGAACGCCTCGACCAACGCCGCAAGGCCCTCGGTACCCGGTTCGACGACCTCTCTGGCGATCACGTCGGAGTCGACGATCATCGCGCCGAGCTCGGCGAGAATCCGCGCCACCGTCGACTTGCCCGCTCCCATGCCTCCGGTGAGGCCGATCCGCAACATTCGACCAGTCTCGCATCCGCGAGCACCCACCGAACGAACGCCCTGGCCCGCGAACCGCACCCGATCGGGGCGAATACCCACTAGCGCCGCGCATTCCACCATCTGAAACGCCATTTGCCCGATCCGTGACTCCGTCGAGACCATCTCGCAACATTTCCGGTCGAATCGCGCACGCGAGCGACAACTTTCCGACACGCCAAGGCAATTACTTGCGCAAAATACTCTGCCGACCACTTTCGTTCGGCTAATCTTCGCCGAGGCGATCCAGGCCAGTACCCGCAAAGCAAAGGACCACCATTGGGCACCAAAATCAACCAGGCGGGTCGCCACCGTCTGGGAAGAGCGGGGGGCATGCACTGCATCAAGCACCCCGCCGTCGCGGCTGCGCTCGCTGAGCACCGCCGTTCATGGTTCACCGCGCTGATCAGCCCCGCGCGGCACAGCTTCGCCGCCATGCGAAAACGCTCCGCTGCGGCGACGGCGTACTGGGCACCTGCGACCGCCAACTGAGCCCAGCCGCCCATCCGGCCAAAGACTTCCAGTGACCCAGCCCAATCGGAGCTGGGTCACTTTGTGCTGCCGCCACCAGCCGCATCATCCTGACAGTCACTTGCACTTTCTCCGCACCCCTCCTTACGATGGCTGAAAATATCTGAGAGTGACTCTCAGGTTGCTATCTTCTGGAGGGGCGATGGTTCAGCTGACCGCAACCGGACCTGGCTCAGCGGAGTCCATCAGCTCAGGGAAACCGGGCGCCGTCGGTCGGTGGGGAGTCCTGATGGCCCGCCATCGGCGCATCGTGCTCGGCGCATGGCTGCTGTTCGTCATTGCCTGCGGATCGGCCTATCCGGCCCTGCACGACCGCCTCAGTACCCCCGACTATTCGGTCCCCGGCTCCGAATCGGTTGCCGTCGATCACCTTGTGGCCGAACACTTCGCGCGCTTCGGCACCGAACAGGACCTCATCGTCTTCCATTCCGCCCAGCACACGGTCGACACACCGGAATTCCGTGCGGTGCTGGATCGGGCACTCGGCACAACCCGCGCTACCGCGGGGGTAGCGGGGGCAATCGGCCCGTTCGAAGGCAATGCGGCGGCCCAGATCTCGGCCGATCGGCATACCGCCTTCGGCATTGTCGGCGTGAACGGCGAGACACCCGAACGCGTCGAGATCGCCAGAGAGCTGCAAACCGAGCTGGCGGCCGCATCGGGTTCCGGTGTCGAGGTCATGATGACCGGATTCGCGCCGGCACAGGCCGACCTCATCGACATCGAGACCGCCGATATGCAGCGCGCCGAAGCCATCGGCCTGCCGGTGGCGACCGCGGTGCTGGTGCTCGCCCTCGGCGCGGTGGTCGCGGCCACCCTGCCCATTACGGTCACCGCGGCGGGCATCGCGGTCGCCGTCGGGGCGCTATTCGGCCTGACCACCTTCCTCACCTTCGATTCGCTAGTGCTCTCGGTGGCCACCATGATCGCGACCGGCACCGCGATCGACTACGCGATGTTCATCGTCAGCCGATTCAACGAGGAGCTGACCCGTCGCGGCGTGCGCGACCGAAAATCCACCGAGGCCATCGCGGCGGCAGTCGGCACCGCCATCGATACGACCGGCCGCACCATCCTGGCGTCGGGATTCATCGTGATGATCTCACTGTGCGCGCTGTCGGTGGTCGGACTGCCGATGCTGAACGGCGTCGCGACCGGCGTGGTGGTCGCGGTCATCGCCACCCTGATCGCGGCATTCACCCTGCTGCCCGCATTGCTGGCGATATTGGGTCCGGCGGTGAATCGCGGCGCGCTGCCGGTCCGGCTGCGACCGGCCGAGGTCCGATCCGCGGCGGCATCGAGTGGGTGGGCCCGGTGGGCGCATACCGTAATGGGACGCCCCGTGCTCTTCGGCGCGATCGGTGTCGGTCTGCTGCTTGCCGCGGCGGCACCGATCACCGGCATTCGCTACGGCGTCGATATGGGGCTCAGCTCGCTGGCGGATCGACCGACTGGGCAGGCGACCGAACTCGTCCAGCAGAACTTCGGGCCCGGTCTGCTCGCACCGATCGAGGTGGTCCTCACCGGCCCGGACGGCGGACCGCTCAGCGACGAAACCCGTTCCGACACCAACCGATTCGTCGCCGAGCTGGCCCGCGATCCGCGCATCGCCACGGTGCTGCCGCAGCAGGCGGATGGCAGAGCGCTCGCCGTCGTGGTCCCCAAGGCCGCATTCGATTCGACCGCGGCCACCGATGTGGTCGCCGATATCCGTTCTCGTGCAGCGGCTCTCGATGGTGTCGAGGTTCGGGTCGGCGGGACTTCCGCATCGTTCGCCGATGTGTCGCACCGGATCACCGCTCGCTTCCCGTGGGTGATCGCACTCGTGCTGACGATATCGCTGGCATTCCTGATCGTCGCGTTCCGCAGTATCGTATTGGCGCTCAAGGCGATTCTGCTGAATCTGCTCGCCACCGGCGCCGCGCTCGGCCTCACCGTCGCGGTATTCCAGCATGGCATCGGCGAATCCGCGCTCGGATTCCACAGCACCGGATTCCTGCAGGTGTATCTGCCGATGCTGGTCTTCGCGGTGCTGTTCGGCCTGTCCATGGATTACGAGGTATTCCTGATCCGGCGGATGAAGGAGCACTGGAACGAATCCGGCGACAATACCGCCGCGGTCGCCGATGGGCTGCAGCGCACCGCGCGGCCGATCACCGCGGCGGCCGCCATCATGGTCGCGGTCTTCGCCAGCTTCCTGACCGCGAATGTGCTGGAGCTGAAGCAGATCGGGTTCGCACTGGCCGTGGCCATTACGATCGATGCGGTGCTGGTCCGGCTGGTGTTGGTGCCCGCGTTCATGCAATTGTTCGGCCGGTGGAACTGGTGGCTGCCGCGGTTCGGCAAGCGTCCGGTCCCGCGCGCGCTGGCAGCCAGCTCGACTAGCGGAACATGACCTCGATCGAATCGACGATCGATCCGATGGCCTTGGTATAGACATCCTTGAGACGTTCGGTGAAACCCGTTGCTGCCCAATGGTCCAGGGCCGCGACACAACCCCACACCCCGGCCGCCGCCGCGATGCCGATGGCCAGATCGTCGGAGCTGCGGCCGGTCCGCTCGGCGAACAGCAGTCGGAATTGGTCTGCCATATCCCGCATCTGGCGGGTTTGGCCATCTCGGATCTCCGGAATCGAGACCACATACTGCAGGCGCCTGCGGATCCGCAGTTCGGATTCCGGGGCCAGCAATGACTCGATCAGCACCGGCACGATCAGCCGCGCGATCCGCACCAACTCGGCGGGCTCGACGATTTCGCCACCGCCCGCGGTCCGCATCACATCCAGCACCCGGGGATCGGCCTCGTCGTAGAGAACCAGCATTTCCTTGGTGCCGAAATACCGGTAGACCGAACTGGGCGACACACCGGCCGCCGCCGCGACCCGCTCCACCGTCACATTGCGGTACCCGTGCTCGTCGAACAGATCCAGCGCCACCTGCTGGATGCGGCTCATCGCCTCGATCTTCCTGCGCTCCCAGGCGGTCGAGGGATACTCCACGGCGGACTCCGACATCAGGGCAAGAATACCCGCGGCTTACCCCCGCACGATGCCGCTCGGCCTGCGTCGCGTGCCGGGTTGCTGGGTCGGCGTCTGGTTGGGCGGCACTGGATACGGAACACCGGTGGTCGCCGTGCCCAGCGCCACATTCGGCCCGCATTGAGCGACCGCGGCATCCATCTTCGGCTTCGGATCGCTCAGCACCGGCTTGGCCGCATTGGGTGTCGAGCCGAAGTCGAAGGTCGAGGTCATATCGCCGGTGACACTGCGCCGCCATGGCGTCAGATTCGGCACTTCGACGCCGAACCGGGTTTCCAGCAGTCGCAGCTGGGAGGTGTGGTCGAAGGTCTCCGAGGCGACGAGCCCACCCCGACTGTAGGGCGAAATCACCAGGCCGGGAACGCGATAGCCCAAACCGATCGGACCCGCGATGCCATTCGACGCCTTCACCCGATCCAACGGCACGGTGACGAATTCACCCGGCGTACCCGCCGGTGCGGTCGGCGGGGTGACATGGTCGAAGAAGCCGCCGTTCTCGTCGTAGCTGATGATCAGCGCGGTCTTCTCCCACACCTTCGGATTGGAGGTGAGGATGTCGAGCAGCTGCACGATGCCATATGCGCCGAAGGCCGCGGGCAGGGCGGGATGTTCGCAGTTGATCAGCGACGGGATCACCCAGGAGACGGCGGGCAGGGTGTCGTTGGCGACGTCGGCCTGAAAGTCGTTGGGGTACACCGGTGCCAGACCACGCCGCGCCAGTTCGGAATTCGGATCCGCCGATTGGGTGAAGCAGCCGAGCATGCCGTCCAGGATCACCGAGGACAGCGGGCCGACATCGCGGTTGTTGTAGATCTTCCAGCTGACACCCGCCTCGGACAGATTCTCGGGGTAGGTCCGCCAGCTGTACACGTGCTGCGGGATCAGGGTGGGCGTTTCCAGCAGCGGTCCGCCCGCCACCCCGTCCGGGTCGATGGTGGCGCTGATCCAGTACAGACGGTTCGGGTCGGTGGGGCCCAGGACCGAACAGTGGTAGTTATCGCAGATGGTGAACGCATCCGCGAGTTCGTGGTGGATCGGAATATCCTCGGGCAGGTAGTAGCCCATGGCCGCGGGGGCATTGGCCGGGCCTACGCTGGCGATGGACATCGGCATCCACTGATCATTGGCGCCGCCGTTCCAGGCCCGGTGCATACCAGCCCAGGTGTGGTCGGGATCGTTGATGCATTCACCGTCGAGGGTCGCACCACGTGTGGTGTCCAGGCGGAACGGGTTGACGAAGCCGTCCGCGCTGGGGCCGACGCCGGGCGTCCAGCCGTACTGCTGCCAGGCCTTCGACGCCTCGCCGAAGCCGCGGACACCGGATATGGTGCCAAAATAGTGATCGAAGGAACGGTTTTCCTGCATGAGCAGGACGAAGTGCTCGATATCGCCGAGCCCGCCGGTGCCCGCCGGATCGGCGGCATAGGCACGCTCGATGATCGGATTGGCCCAGGACGCCAATGCGCCGACCGCTCCGGCCGCGGCAGCCTTCGCCAGGAACTGCCTCCGGTTGAGACCGCTGAACGGACTCGCTGCGCACATGCGTGCTGTTCCTTCCCTCGTGACCAGGTCCGACGGGCTCGATCGAGCCGGGCGCCGCCTATCCGCCTGCACCCTACCGCGAAGTAGATCACGCTTCCCGGTGAAGTTGGTCAATCGTCCGACATATCGCTATGACGCCGCTTACGTGCGCCGGAGCCTACGCGAGCTGTCGCACGACGCGATTCCAGTCGGCGTGGCGCACGCAGCCGACGGCCGGACCGAGCGGGCAGTCGAGACGATCTGCGGCGCAACCTATTCGTCGAGCCGGGGCTTGCTGGACTCGGAGACGGATCGTCCCGACGACCACGCTTCGAGTACCCCCGTCAACTGACCGATGAGCACGGACAGCCCGGACAAGTCGCCGCCCAGCTGATAGGTCTCGAGTTCGGCGGGCGTCGGCAACTGCGCGACGATCTGCGGCAGCGAATCGACCAGCTGCGCTCGAGTCGCCGAGGCCGAGCGCTGATTGGTGTTCTCGATCCGAATCCGATCGCGTTCCAGATCGAGCAGCGCGTCATCATGGGCCGCCCGCGAACGCCTGGCCGCGACGGCGATTTCACCGTCGAGCTCGAGCTCTCGCAATTCCAGTGTCCTGCGCAGGTTTTCGGCCCGCTCCGCATGCTGTTCGCGCTCCAACCGCAAGGCGTGCAGCGCGGTCTCCTGTGCGAGATCGGCGACCGCGCGTTCGTCATCGTGCTCACGGGTCGTGCGCCGCAACCGTTCCGCGGTCTCCCGGTCGAATCGCGCGGCCTCGTTGCGTGCCCGCAGTTCGGCCAGTTCGCGTTCATTCTCGATCCTGCGCTCTTCGGCAACCCGATTCGCTTCGGTTTCGCGAGCCGAAAGCACCTCTTGCGCAGCGAGTTCCGCGAGCCGGGCGATCTGGTTCTGTGCACTGCGGTAGGGCTTCTGCAGGTTCACCCACAGCGTCGAGGAGCTGACCACCGCCTCCTTGATCTGGACCGTGACAATGCGCAAGCCGAGTCCACGATCGCTGTCCGCCTTGGTATTTCGATCGGCGCTGCCTTCGGCGACCGCGCGCAGGCGTGCGGTCAGCTCCTCGATGATGGGCTGCTTATCGCTGAGCACATCGCGCACGCCCATCGTGGAGACCTTGTCCTTGATCGCCGCCTCGGCCTGCTCGCGCAGCTGAATATTGACCAGCTGCATGGGATCTTCGTCATCGGAGAAGTCGAGCTTGCGGTAGGCCGTGCCGAAATCCTCGATGATCCACTGCACATAGCCCTGCACCAGCACACCCTGCAATTCGCTGCAGATGCAGTAGGCATTGATGAGAATCGTCTGCATCGCGCCCGGCACAACGGGATACGAGTCCGTCGCGGGGTCGAAGCGAAACGATACGCCGAGCCCGATATGCAGCGGTTCGGCGCGACCGCGGCGGGTGTGCACGACAAAGGCATTGGGCGGCACCAAAACCGTTTGCCAGCGCCAGAATCCGGTGATCCGGACCTCCACCGGGCCGGGACCGCTGCCCTGCGGTGTGGGCCCGACCCGATCGGCCCGTTTCGCCATCGCACCGCGTCGCACCGGGCCACCCGGCGCGGCCGGTGCCCCCGGAGCCGCCAGCGGCGCCGGTGCGGCCGCGGGCTTGCGTGTACGCAGATCCCCCGCCAGCGCCGCCTGCTGCGCCACCACTTGGTCGAGATAGTCATTCTTGCCCGGATTGCTCCCCATGACCGGGCACATTACCGGCGAATCCGGTGAACTACCTGGCGAATTCAGTTGACGCACAACCAACGTGCAGGGCCGGGAACCACCACACCAGCCATCGCTGAAAGCCGCCGCACACCGAATAGCAAAGGCCCCGGTCCGATCGGACCGGGGCCTTTGTTAGTGCTCTACCCGAATATCAGGCGTTGCCGGAGAGCTTCTCCCGCAGGGCCGCGAGCTGGGCGTCGCTGGCCAGCGAACCGCCAGCGGGCTCGGCCTGGCTGGACGAGGAGGACTGCGCACCGCTCTCGGAGGAGTAGTTCGACGCGCCGCCGCCATTCGCGGCCTCGGCCGCGGCGTCGGCCGCCATCTTCTCCATCTGCGCGGTGTGCATCTTGTGGCGACGCTCCGCCTCGGCGTAGCGGCCTTCCCACTCTTCGCGCTGCTTGTCGAAGCCCTCGAGCCACTCGTTGGTGTCGGGGTCGAAGCCCTCGGGGAAGATGTAGTTGCCCTGGTCGTCGTAGCTGTCGGCCATGCCGTACTTCGACGGGTCGAACTCGGCGTGGTAGTCCTCGTTCGCCTGCTTCAGCGACAGCGAGATCCGGCGACGCTCCAGGTCGATGTCGATGACCTTGACCATCGCGTCGTCGCCGACCGCAACAACCTGGTCCGGCACCTCCACGTGGCGCTCGGCCAGCTCGGAGATGTGCACCAGGCCCTCGATGCCCTCTTCGACGCGCACGAACGCACCGAACGGAACCAGCTTGGTGACCTTGCCCGGCACGATCTGGCCGATCGCGTGGGTGCGGGCGAACTGACGCCACGGGTCTTCCTGGGTGGCCTTGAGCGACAGCGAAACCCGCTCGCGGTCCAGGTCGACGTCGAGCACCTCGACGGTGACCTCGTTGCCGACCTCGACAACCTCGGACGGGTGGTCGATGTGCTTCCAGGACAGCTCGGAGACGTGCACCAGACCGTCGACGCCGCCCAGGTCCACGAAGGCACCGAAGTTGACGATCGAGGAGACCACACCCTTGCGGACCTGGCCCTTCTGCAGCTGGTGCAGGAACTCGCTGCGGACCTCGGACTGGGTCTGCTCGAGCCAGGCGCGGCGGGACAGGACCACATTGTTGCGGTTCTTGTCCAGCTCGATGATCTTGGCCTCGATCTCCTTGCCGACGTACGGCTGGAGGTCGCGGACGCGACGCATCTCGACCAGCGAGGCGGGCAGGAAGCCGCGCAGACCGATGTCGAGGATCAGGCCGCCCTTGACGACCTCGATGACGGTGCCCTTGACGGCCTCGTCCTTCTCCTTGAGCTCCTCGATGGTGCCCCACGCACGCTCGTACTGCGCCCGCTTCTTCGACAGGATCAGGCGGCCTTCCTTGTCCTCCTTGGTGAGAACAAGAGCCTCGACCTCATCGCCCACGGAAACGACCTCGTTGGGGTCGACATCGTGCTTGATGGAGAGTTCGCGAGAGGGGATGACGCCTTCGGTCTTGTAACCGATGTCGAGCAGGACCTCGTCACGATCGACCTTGACGATGGTTCCTTCGACGATGTCGCCGTCGTTGAAGTACTTGATCGTGGCGTCGATGGCGGCGAGGAAGTCCTCGGCGGAGCCGATGTCGTTGACGGCTACCTGCGGCGAGGTGACGGTGGTGGGCATATGTCGGTTTGCTCCGGACGGATTGTGGTCGGTTGCGGACATTGGAACTTTCGGTACGCTGCGAACTCACCGCGATGACGCGACGTGACGGACACAATGAACGTACCGCACGCAAACGCTTGTGAAACTCAGCACGAGCGCTCTGTTACTTCAGTACAGTCGCCGTCGCAGACTGTTACTGCAACGACACCGGTACGGCAGTACCCTGGACACTCGCTGGTTCAGCGTACGCGACCTTGGTCCAGCCGGGCAAACCGGTCCACACGCCACGCCGCACTAGGCTATCGGCGTGTCGGAAGATCGCCATGCGCAAGCAAACGCACTGCTCGGGACCACCGGAACCGCGCGGACCCGGATCGGCTCGGTTGCCAGCCAGCGGGCCAGCCGCCGCTGGTGGGACGCCGATGCCACCCAGTACCACGAAACACACGCCGATTTTCTCGGCGTGGACTCTCCGGGCGGCGAATTCATCTGGTGCCCGGAGGGCCTACACGAGGGCGATCACCACTTCCTCGGCGAGATCGCGGGCAAACGGATCCTGGAGATCGGGTGCGGATCCGCACCGTGTTCGCGCTGGTTGGCCGGGCAAGGGGCGCAGGCGATCGGGCTGGACCTCTCGATGGGGATGCTCGAGCGGGGGCTGGCGGCAATGGCATGCGGCGGGCCGCAGGTGCCGCTGGTACAGGCAGAGGCGGAGGCACTGCCCTTTGCCGACGCATCGTTCGATATCGCCTGTTCGGCCTTCGGCGCGGTGCCGTTCGTCGCGGATTCCGAATTGGTGATGCGTGAGGTCGCGCGGGTGTTGCGGCCCGGTGGCCGGTGGGTGTTCTCGGTGAACCATCCGATGCGGTGGATTTTTCCGGACGATCCCGGCCCCGCGGGGCTGACCGCCTCGATTCCGTATTTCGACCGCACGCCCTATGTAGAGGTCGACGACGATGGCACGCCGACCTACGTCGAACACCACCGCACGATCGGTGACCGGGTGCGCGAGATCGTGGCCGCCGGGCTGGTGCTGGATGACATCGTGGAACCGGATTGGCCGGAATGGCTCGACCGCGAATGGGGGCAGTGGAGTCCACTGCGCGGCGAGCTGTTCCCCGGAACCGCCATCTTCGTCACCCACAAACCGGCTCGCGACTGAGGCTCACCCCGGGAACGCGGGCAGGGCCGCGAAATTCGGATCGATGCGGGCGGCCGGGCAGGTCCGCGCCACCCACCGGCGGGCGCGGGAGAGCGGGTGCTCGGGGAACTGGTCGTCCCAGCGGTGGTCATCGGCCGCGTTAAAGGGCAGTGCACCTTGGAGACCGGGTGCGTACGGATGCGGCGGGTACATATTGTCGAAGCCGATCTCCAGCGCCAGCACCGCCTCGCGGATTCCGGTGGTGCCGGTCTCCGGGCACAGAATCTGCAGGACCGCACTGCAGTTCGCCTTCGGCACAGTGAGCGATGCGGCGAAGACGAGCCCCGTCGGCTGATCGGGCAGCCGCATCTTCTGCAGCCGCAGCAGGGCGGGCTGCGAATCGACTCCGACAATGAAAGCCTCGATGAGACAGCCGCTTTCGGCGTGGATCTCGGCGAGTCTGCGGCGCAGCGTATCCAGATCCGTCAGCGGTGCGGGCAGGTCGGGCACCAGATCGAAGTAGGACAGTTGAACGATGTCCCCGGTCGCGGGATCGCGCCAGGCACTGGTATCGAGCTGCTGTAATCCGCTGGTGTCGAACGATATTGGCACCCGATCACGCTACCCGGGTCCACCTGCCAGAGTCCGTGGCAACGATCACGTGCAGGTAATCCCGGCCAAATGCGGTGCGCCGACACTGCTGCCGCTCCTGCTCTGCATCGCCTAGCGCACGCAATGCGACGACGCCGCATACCCCGCATCCGGTGTTTCCTACGGTTCGGGAGCGCCCGGATCAGATAGCGGCCGAACGAACTTCGGTGAGCAGTGCGGCACGCGCGTCGCTGATGTGCGAGCCCAGGTCACCGCCGGTGTTCAGCCAGATTTCGTAGCCAGCGAAGAAACTGGCCATGCCGACCTTGGCCCACAGCAGCGGCCGCACATCGGTGCCGACCTCGACGCCCATCCGGCGCGCGAGGTGTTCGGCGAGTAGGGATTCCACCGCGTTTCGCTTGGCGAGTTCGCGCGCCTGCAGGGCCGGGGTGGCCGCGATCAGCGCGTCGCGCGCCCGCATGTCGACGAGGCGGTCGCCGAAGCGTTCGACCAGCGGACCGATGACCGCGGCCATGGTTTCCTCTGGGGATTCCTCGGCGGGGCGGGCGGCCAGCAGCCGCGCCAGTTCCGCGCGATGCTCGTCGTCCTCGGCGAAGAGCAGTTCGTCCTTGCTCGGGTAGTAGCGGTGCAGGGTGCGCGTCCCGACGTCGGCCTCGGCGGCAATATCCGCAACGGTCACGGCGTCGTAGCCATGTTCGACGAATAACCGCAGCGCGGCATCGGCGATCGCCCGCCTGGTCCGCTCCTTCTTCCGATCCCGCAGTGACATGCAAACATTGTTGCATGTCACGCCATATGGCAGACTGTGCCATATGACAACAAGCGACAGAACTGTCTTGATCACCGGTGGCACCAGCGGACTCGGCCGCGAATGCGCAAGGGCGCTCGCCGCCGATCCGCAGTGGACAGTCGTCGTCACCGGACGCGACGCCGACCGGGCGCGAGCCGAAGCCGCCACCATCGGCGCGCGCGGAATGGCGCTCGACCTCGGCGCACTCACCTCGGTGGCGCATTTCGCCGACGAATTGGGCCGCGGCGGGCTGCCGCCGTTGCGCGCGCTGGTATGCAATGCCGGACTCCAGTTCACCCAGCGCAGCTACACCGAGGACGGCGTCGAGGCAACCTTCGGCGTCAACCATCTCGGACACCTCGCACTGGTCCAAGCGCTGCTGGACGACCTGATCGCCCCCGCCCGCATCGTTTTCGTCAGCTCGGGCACGCATGATCCGGATCAGTTCACCGGCATGCCGCATCCGCTGGAAACCAACGTTCACCGACTCGCCTATCCGCCCGAACCGACCGAATCCGCGCAGCGCGACGGCCGCCGCCGCTACACCACGTCGAAATTGGCCAATGTGCAGACCACCTACGAATTGGCCCGGCAGCTCGCGGCGCGCGGTATCACGGTGAATGCGTTCGATCCGGGACTGATGCCGGGCACCGGACTCGCCAGGGATGCCGGGGCGGCCGCACAACTGTTGTGGCGCACGGTCGCCCGGGGTCTGGTGCTACTGCCCGGCGTGAATACTCCGCGCCGCTCGGGCGCCGATCTGGCCCGACTCGTCACCGATCCGGCACTCGCCGAGGTGACCGGTCAGTATTTCGTCGGCCACACCGCGAAGCCGTCATCGAAGGCTTCCTATGACCGCGCCGCGCAACATGCGCTGTACACCGACAGTCTGGAACTGCTCGGCGAGCTCACGCGCTGACGCATCACCGGATGCGAATACCGACGATGCCGAACACCGGTCGGTGTTCGGCATCGTTGCGGCAGAGCACATTTCGCTACCCCGGCTACTCCTCGACCGGCTTCGTCTTCGGACCGCGACCCGCCTGTTTCAACGCGAGACGCAATGCGTATTCAATTTGGGCGTTGATGCTGCGCAGGTCGTCGGCAGCCCACTGGGCGATGGCCTCGTGTATCGACGGGTCGAGGCGTAGCAGGATCTTCTTGCGCTCGGCCATGCGCGACTCAGGCGTAGAGCGAGCCGGTATTGACGACGGGCTGGGTGGCTCGGTCACCGCAGAGGACGACCAGCAGGTTCGAGACCATGGCAGCCTTGCGTTCCTCGTCGAGTTCGACAACGCCCTGTTCGGCGAGCCGGTCCAGTGCCAGACCGACCATGCCGACCGCACCCTCGACAATCCGGGTGCGCGCGGCGACCACCTGCGCCGCCTGCTGCCGCACGAGCATGGCCTGGGCGATTTCCGGCGCGTAGGCGAGGTGGGTGATCCTGGCCTCGATGACCTCGATGCCCGCCAAATCGGTGCGCTCGCGCAGTTCGATGGTCAATTCCTCGGCCACTTCGGTGCCGTCACGCAGGCTGGTGGTGCCCTTGTCGTGCGCGTCGTACGGGTGGGTGGTCGCCAGATGCCGCACCGCCGCCTCGGACTGGGTCTCCACGTATTCCGTGTAGTCGTCGACCGAGAACGCGGCCTTGAAGCTGTCGACCACCCGGTAGACCACGACGGCGGCGATCTCCACCGGGTTGCCGTCGGCATCGTTGACCTTGAGCTTCTGGGTTTCGAAGTTGCGTACCTTCAGCGAGATGCTGCGGCGGTCCGTCAGCGGCACCACGGAGAAGAAGCCGGGTTCGCTGAGCGAGCCGATATAACGGCCGAAGAACTGAACGACCTTGGCCTCATTGGGATTCACCACGGTGAGACCGGTCGCCGACAGCAGGAGCACCACCACCACAACGGTTGCGACGATCGCGCCGACCAGAGCGGGCACATTGTCGTGGTTCGCCGCCGCGGCATAGCCAGCGATGGCTCCGCCACCGATCAGCAGCGTGAGCACAAACCAGGACACCAGCACGGCAAAGCCGTTGGTGTGGAATGCCGACCGAAGCTTCATGACATCCTCCGAGTATCAAAGTGATATCACGAAGATAGCACCGAAGCGGGTGCCGCGCACTCCCGCTTTCGTGCGTTCGCGGCAATGACGAAGCCCCGCACGGATTCGACCCGTGCAGGGCTTCGGTTGGTGCAGCCACCGGAACGACCCACGCGTCAATTCGCGGGCTTGATATTGCGGTTGAAGCGGAACATGTTGCGCGGATCGTACTTCGCCTTCAGCGTGGTCAGTCGCGCATAGGTATCCGGCGCATAGCCACCCCGGGTCTGTGCTTCGTCGGCGGCGGCACCCGCGCCGTAGAGGAAGTTCAGACTGTGGCCGACGGTCCATGGCGCGAGTGCCGCACGCACCACCGCATGATCCTCGGGGGCCGCGTCGCCCGCATCCGGTCCGGGCATGGTGATGATGCGGACGATGTACTCGGCGTCACGATTGTCTACCGCGATGCCCGCGGGGCCGCCGCGGCGCAGCGCTCCGCCGAGATGCCGGATGTCGGCAACCGCCTCGATCGGCGATTCGGGTCCGGTGGCGGCGAGCAAGGCCGACAACGTTTCTCCGGTCAACTCACCCAGCAGCGCATTGGTGGCGGCGTAGGCATGCGGATGATCCGGATCGCTGTGGATGGTGTGCGATTCGGTGTACGGCATGACCCGCAGGTCGTCCTTCAGCCGATCCCCGACCGCACGCAGCGGGGCCACCAGCCGCTCCCCGTCCTCGGCGGATCCGTTGTAGGCGATTCGGATCGAGGCGACGTAGCGCCCGCGCAGCGGTTCCGGAATCTGCGGGATGGGCGGGAAGGTCATGACGGTGACCGTCGAGGTCAGCTCCTCGGGAAGCGTTGCGGTCCAGTCCTTCCACACTTCCAGGGCGTGCTCGACCAGCGGAGTGTCGAAGACCAGCTGGCCGCCGTAAACGCTGGCGACGGGGACGAGCTCCAGTTCCAGCGCGGTCACCACGCCGAAGTTGCCGCCGCTGCCGAGCACCGCACCGAAGAGTTCGTCACCGGGTGTCACGGCGCGCACCCGGCCATCGGCGGTGACGATTTCAATGACGCGCACATGTTCGGCCGCATAGCCGAATTGCCTTGCCAGCAGGCCCAATCCGCCACCCAGGCTGTAGCCGACCACGCCGACCGATGGCGAGGACCCGTTCAGCGGTGCGAGCCCATACTGCGCGGCGGCCTCGACCAACGCGCCCGCACGCACTCCCGCGCCAACGCGGGCGGTCCGGGTCTGCGGGTCGATCCGGATATCGGTCATTCTGCGGGTGCTGATCAGCACACCACCGTCGGCCGCAACCGAGAGCCCGTGCCCAGTCGCCTGAACCGCCACCGGAAGTCCATTGCGCGCCGCGTATTCCACCGCGCTGCGCACATCCTCGGCGTGCACCGCGCCGACGACCAGCGCGGGACGATGGGTGTACGCGGCCTGGAAGCCAGCGATCTCCGCGTCATATCCGGTGTCGCCGGGGCGAAAGACGGGGCCGGTGAAGGTGTCGATGATCTGCTCTGCCGTGTTTGCCATGCCTTAGACGATGCCCGCACTCGAGTCAGAAGTACAAAAGATAGCTCTGCTCGCAGCTATAATCGACAGTTATGGAATTGCGCCAGCTCCGCTACTTCGTGACCGTGGTCGAGGAGGCCAACTTCACCCGCGCCGCCGCCCGGCTGCACTTGGCCCAGCCCGGGCTGAGCGCACAGATCCGTCAGCTGGAACGTGAACTGGGACAACAACTTCTCGATCGCGGCAGCCGCGCAGTGACGCCGACCGAAGTGGGCGCGGCGGTGCTGTCACATGCCAGGGCCGCCCTTGCGGCAACCGAACGGATCACCGCGACGGTCGACGAATTCACCGGACTGCTGCGTGGACACGTCCGCGTCGGCAGTATCTCCGGCACCGCGACCGAGGATTTCGATATCGCCGCGGTGCTGGCGGATTTTCACGACGACCACCCGCAGGTCGGCATCAGCCTGACCGAGGACACCTCCGAACGCATGCTGGCGGCGGTGCGCAACGGTGAACTCGATATCGCGCTGATCGGGTTGACCGGGGCGGAGATCGGCGCCGATGTCGGTATCGATGTGGTGCTCGATACACCGGTGGTCGCGGCGGACGGGTCGAGCAACACGGCGGATGACAAGGGCCACGCCGCGATCGCACTCGCCGAACTCCGCGAGCACCCGCTGATCTGTCTGCCGCGCGGCACCGGAATCCGGGGTGTATTCGATCGCGCCTGTGCCGCAGCGGGATTCGAGCCCGATATCGCATTCGAGGCCGCCGCTCCCCCGCTGCTGTTGCGGCTGGCCGCCCGTGGCCTCGGCATCGCGGTGGTACCCGCGCTGACGGCAGCGGAGGCCGCGGCATTCGGTGTGCGGGTGCGACCGATCATCGAGCCGGAGCTACATGGTCGGCTCGCACTGGCCTGGCGCCGGGATCGCCCCGGCAGCCCGGCCGCGAAAGTTCTACTGGGGCAGCTCCGTATCGGGTTGGGTAGCCGCTGAATCAGAGCAGCCGCGACAGGAACGCTTTGGTGCGTTCATGTTTCGGCTCGGCAAGGACCTCACGCGGATTGCCCGCCTCCACAACGACACCGCCGTCCATGAACACCAACTGGTCGGCGACCTCACGGGCAAAGCCCATTTCGTGCGTGACGACCACCATCGTCATACCGTCGGCGGCGAGTTCGCGCATGACCCCGAGCACCTCACCGACCAGCTCCGGATCCAGCGCCGAGGTCGGCTCGTCGAAGAGCATCAGCTTGGGATCCATGGCCAGCGCACGGGCGATGGCGACGCGCTGCTGCTGACCGCCCGACAGCTGGGCCGGATAGGCATTCGCCTTGTCCGCCATGCCGACTCGGTCCAGCAGTTCGTGTGCGCGGGCCACCGCATCCGCCTTGCGAATGCCCTTCACCTGTGTGGGCGCCTCGACGATGTTCTCCAACGCCGTCCGGTGCGGGAACAGATTGAAGTGCTGGAACACCATGCCGATATCGCGGCGCTGTTTGGCGGCGTCGCGCGGATGCAGTTCGTAGAGCTTGCCACCCTTTTCGCGATAGCCGATGAGGTCACCGTCGACGTAGAGCCGCCCCGCGTTGACCTGCTCGAGGTGGTTGATGCAGCGCAGGAAGGTCGATTTACCCGATCCCGACGGTCCGATCAGGCACAGCACCTCGCCGCGCCCCACCTCGAGCGAAATGCCCTTGAGCACCTGCAGCGCGCCGAAGTTCTTGCATACCCGATCCGCGACGATCATCGGAGTCGCATCGTTCTTATCCGGACTCGCGCTCATTTCGCCTTCACAATCGTCTGCGCATCGGCCAATTCCTGCAGCTGCTTGGCGGTCAGCTGCCGCGAGGCGCCCCGCGAGTAGTAACGCTCCAGGTAGTACTGCCCGATCATCAGCACACTGGTGACCGCGAGATACCAAGTGGCGGTGACCAGGAGCAGCGGAATCGGCTGGAAGTTCACACCGTAGATATCGCGGGCACGGCCGTACAGGTCGGTGCTCAATGGAATCGCGGTCACCAGCGAGGTGGTCTTGAGCATGCCGATGAGCTCATTGCCGGTCGGCGGGATGATCACCCGCATCGCCTGCGGCAAGACGGTCCTGCGCATGGTCTGCGACCACGACATGCCCAGCGCCGTCGAGGCTTCGCGCTGCCCCTCACCGACGGAATTGATTCCGGCACGGACGATTTCGGCCATATAGGCGGCCTCGTTCAGACCGAGGCCGATCACCGCGAAGGTGAATGCGGCCTGCAATCCCTGCACGTCGACCCGCACGAACTCGGGCCCGAACGGCACACCCAGCTGGATCGATTTATACAGCGACGGGAACAGACCCCAGAACACCAACTGCACGAAAACCGGTGTGCCACGGAAGATCCAGAGATATACCCAGGCCACCGAGCGCAGCACCGGATTCGGCGACAGGCGCATTACCGCGAGCAGTGTCCCCAGTACGACGGCGATCGCCATCGCCAGCACCGTCAGCTCCAGGGTGACGACCGCGCCGGAGGCGATCCGGCTGTCGAACAAGTACTTTCGATAGGTCCCCCACCCATACGCGGGGTTGGTGGCCGCGCCGTAGATGAAGAGCCCGAGCAGGGCGAGGATGATCGCCGCGGTGATCCATCGGCCCGGCCTGCGCAGTGGAACGGCCTTGATCGGCTCCGGTTCTGCCGAGTCGATCGGCCCGCCGGGCCCGGTGTTGTCGCCGGGCGCCGACGTGGTCTCAGGTGTGGACATCGATCAGCTCGCAGCGCCGTTGATGACCGACTTGGTGATCGCGCCTTCCTGTACACCCCAGTTCTTGGTGATCTCCAGGTACTTGCCGTTGTCGATCAGGTGCTGGACGGCGGCCTGCAGCGCCTTGCCGAGCGCCGAACCCTTGGGGATGGCCCAGCCGTAGGGCGCGGAGTCGAAGACCTTGCCGGCCGCCTCGATCTTGCCGTCGCTCTTCTTGATGGCGTACGCGGTCACCGGCGAATCCGCCGACATCGCGTCGACCTGGCCGAGCACCAGGGCATTGGTTGCCGCGCTCTGCTCGTCGAACGACTTCTTGTCGATGGCGGGCTTACCCGCCGCCTCGCACTTCTTGCTGCGGGCCGGGATCTCATCGGTGTCCTGAACCGTGGTGGCCTGCACGGCGACGCGCTTACCGCAGGCGTTATCCGGGTCGACCGGCTTACCCGACTGCTGCGCCCACTGGCTGCCTGCGTTGAAGTAGGTGGTGAAGTCGACGCTCTGTTCGCGTTCCTTGGAGTCGGTAATGGAGGACATGCCGACGTCGTAGGTGCCCGCCTGGATCGCCGGAATGATCTTCTCGAAGGACGATTCCTGGTAGTCGGCCTTGAGGCCGAGGGTGGCGGCGACGGCGTCCATCAGATCGACATCGAAGCCGACGATTTTGCCGCTCGGGTCCTTGTACTCATTGGGCTGATAGGGGGTATTGACTCCGACGACGAGCTTGCCCTCCTGCTTGATCTTGTCCGGGAGCAGCGCGGCGGCGGTATCGACCTTCTCGATACCGGAAACCTTCGCGACCGCGGGCGAGTTGTCCTCGGAGTTACTACAGCCCGTCAGCACCAGGGCACCACCTGCGAGCACACACATTGCTTGCAGGGCGCGCCTGCCAAGAACCGATCGAACAGACACAGCAGCCCTCCACATTTCGGATACGAGAAACCCGGGTGTCACCACCCGTTTGGCAATCTAAGCGATCGAGCCGTTTCGTGCTGGACAGTAGTGAAAGTGCGACACGAAGTCGTTGCGAGCTCACTGCCGCCCAGGTGCCGTTTCGCCGCCGGAATACCGTACCCTCTCGTTCGCTAGCCAATTGCTCGGCGGGGTGGTGACAGCCGTGTCTTCCGACACAGCGCGCGCGCCGACCCCGCCGAGCATTCCAGACAGGCCCTCCGCATGAACCGCCGCCTGCGGCAGCGCCGCGATCGGCCCGGGAAGGCGAACCTCCGGCGAACACGTCCTCCGTATCGGGTCGGCGCCGCCCGCGTCAAAAGAAGACCGTCGGCTATGTTGCCGTCGTCCCACCCTTCTTGGTTGCCGCGGCGATGGCGCTGTACGTCGTGGTCGGCCCGCTTGTTTCCGGTGACGCTGCACTGGTCGGATGCGGTGGGAGATAGGCACTTCGGTCTTGTTCGGTGAGGAGTTGGTTTGGTTTCCGTTGGTGTGCATCCCGATGTGGCCGAGGCGAGGCATCTTCTCGGCGGTCTGGGTTTGGAGATTTCGGCTGCGGTTCCCGAGACGGACAATGCTGAGTACGGGGCGTTCGTCTCCCGTGTGGGTCGCGGATTGGTCAGGTTCCGGGTGGGCAAGCTGACGCCGACGAAGGTGGGGCTGTTCGTGACAGTGTGGAAACGCGCGGCGGATGGGGCGGGCGAGCCGTACGCCGCCGAGGACGACATCGATCTGCTGGTGATCACCGCCCGAGAGGGACAGCGCTTCGGCCAATTCGTATTCCCCAAGGCCGCGTTGATCGAGCACGGCATCGTTTCCGTGGCAGGCCGGGGTGGGAAGCGCGGGTTCCGCGTGTATCCGCCGTGGTCCGCGACCCAGAACAGTCAAGCGATGCGGTCCCAGAAGTGGCAGTGCGACTACTTTCTCGATCTCGACGACGCCCGAAAAGTTGATCTACAGAAGGCGCGCGGGCTCTACGACATAGTGCACCCGGCGTCGGCACCACAGCGGCTGCTATAGGCGCTGACCGAGCGTGACCGCGCAGTGCTGACCGCGCTGTATCGCCGCGACCAGGCGCACGAGAAGAACCGGCGGCCTTGGCCTTTAGGCGAGTGGCTCCGTGGCATCCGGCCCCGGAGCCTCCGCAAAAACCCGTTGCCGGACCACGGCGACCACTGCTACTTTTCCGGAGGCCGTGCAAGAGAACGAGGAGGTGGTACCCGTGAACGCAGTATCGACATGGGTGCTCCCCTCCGGGGTCACGGTCGGGCGATAGGTCGTCCGGGAGCGCCGTTCAAGAGCACTCCCGAAAGGCACGACTGTGCAATTCATTACCGAACAGCGCCTCGACGACGGCGTCCTCGAACGCGAATTCACCCTCGGCGAGATCCCCGGCATCCTGTGGACGGCCGGATCCGCATCCAAACCGGTGCCGCTGATCCTGGTCAGCCCCCCTCCCCTCGGGCTGCGCAAGGCGTACCCGCGACTGCTGGCCAGGGCCCGGCAGGCTGTGGCGGAGGGCTACGCCGTGGCCACCATCGAGCTCCCCTGGAGCGGTGACCGGCCCCGTTCGGCCGCCGCCGATCAGGCCCTCACTGACCTGCACCGGGCGCTGGCGGCTGGCGGGCCGGTCGACAACGAGATCGTCGACCGGCTCATCCTCCCGCTGGTCGACAAGGCGGCCCCGGAATGGCAGGCCACCCTGGACGCCCTCCTCGCGCTGCCCGAGATCGGCGGCCCGGTCGGCTACTCGGGCGGGGTGATCTCCATCGGCACCCGGCTGGCGGTGGTCGAGCCGCGCATCGCGGCCGCCGTTCTGTTCGCCGGTAGTTTCGTGCCTCGCGCCATACTCGAGGAGGCCCGGCAGGTCACCATTCCGCTGCATGTCCTGCTGCAGTGGGACGACGAAGGAAACGACCGGCAGATGGCCCTGGACCTGTTCGACGCCTTCGGCTCCAAGGAGAAGACGTTGCACGCCAATATGGGCGGGCACACCGGCGTCCCGCAGTACGCAGGAGAGGACGGGAACCGGTTCTTCGCCCGGCACCTGAAGTGAGGCCGGGCCGTCAGGCTGGCAGCAGACGATAGGAGCTGTCCAGGATGCCGCTCATCGAGGACAGGTCCGCGCCCTCCTCGATGGCGGTGGCCAGCAGCTGCACAACCGCCCCGACCGCGGCGGTACCGGCCATCGGCGGTACCGGCCGGTCGGGGCGGCGCTCGGCCACCACCGCCATCGGCGCCTGGACCGGCTTTGGTGCCGGGCGCGGCCGTCAGGAATTGCCTGCGCGTGCGGCGGTCGCGGCCAGGGTGGTGTAGTCCATCGTGAAGGATCCGCCCAGCGAGTCGATGGCGTTGCCGACCGCGCCCAGTATCTCGGCCAGCTGATCAGGACGGAGTCGGGTAAGACCACCTGTGGTGGGGAGCAACTCGAGCCATTGGTCGCGCGTATAGGACTGCTGCCAGTCGAATCGCCACTGTTCGGGATCTCCGAATTGTTCGGTCTCGCGGATCTGGTCGGCGATTTTCGCGTATCCCGCTTGGTAGAGCTCGAGGGGACGTCGAGCCGGTTGGCCGCTGAGCGGGGAGTCCGGCGCCACCCGCCGGTAGGCGGCGGCGAACGGTTCTGCCACCTCGGCGGGTGGCTCGTACACGTGACCGAAGATCGCCAGCCGCCCCCCTGGACGCAGTACGCTGGCTGCCTTCGCGGTGCCGGCCACCGGGTCCACCCAATGCCACGACTGAGCGGCGATGACCGTATCGAACGTCTGGTCACCCGGCTGCCACGCCTCGAAGGTTGCCACCTCGACCCGCAGGCCGCGGGCTCGCGCGAAGTCGGCCATCCGCACATCGGGTTCGACGCCGAGCACCGTGCACCCTGCGGCCTGGAACTGGCGGGCCGCAATGCCGGTACCGCAGCCCACGTCGAGCACGTCCGCCCCGGGAGTCTCGGCGAGGATCCGCGTCACCAATGCGTCGGGGTAACCGGGCCGGGCCTGGTCGTAGCGCTGTGTGTCCACGCCGAACGACACGGCCATCCGCTGGAACTGCCCCGGCTGCGCTGGGGAGGGTCCTGGTTGCTCTCGCGGCATAATGGTCATGCGCCCACTTTAGTGGGCACATGCCCACTACGCAATAATGCCGATGGATCGACGCACGAAAGGATCTGTGAGTGCCAACTGGGGTGCACCTTCGCGACGCGCGGCAGCAACTGTTCGACGCTGCCGACCGTGTGCTGCTGCGCGACGGACCGAACGGGCTGACCAGCCGGGCCGTCACCGACGAGGCGGGCTGCGCCAAAGGCGTTCTGCACCGGCACTTCACCGACTTCGACACCTTCCTCACCGACCTGGTGCTCGACCGGGCCGCGCAGCTCGACGCGCAGGCGAGTGCGCTGCGCGCCTCCGCCGGCGCCGACACGGTGGCCGCCAATCTGACCAGCGCGCTGACCATTCTGTTCGGGCCGGTTCCGGTGGCGATCATCCCGCTCATCACCTTCCGTGACGAGCTGCGCGCACGACTGCGGCGGGCCAGGCCCGGCGGCGGCATGGCGATCCTCGCCGAGGCGACGACCGCGATCTCCACTTACCTGACCGACGAGCGTGAACTGGGCCGCATCGCAGCCGACGCAGACATCGACTCACTCACCCTCTCCCTGGTCGGTGGCGGGCACCTGTTGTTCACAGACCGCGACGCCGGCCCACCGACTACATCAGCAGTCGAAAAGTTCGTGGCAGCGGTCATCTCCGACGCCGTGCAACGACGACCGGCCTGAGCCCTACCAGCGTCGAGAACAGCTCACGCTCGCGATGCCGCGCGAGCGGATCTTCGCCGACAAGGGCTTCGGCACCACCGGTAAGAACCGCACCGTTACGTGCCGTTGACCGCATGGCAGATCTCCGTCGGCGCGACACCTCAGCTCCTCGCGCGAGATGCCTCACTGCGGTTGGCGCGCCGCCACCTTGCGCAACCTACGACACCGATCTCAGCGGCGATGCACGCGCGCTCGGACCTGTTCGGTGAATTCGCTCGTCGAGGCGAGACCGCCTAGGTCGGCGGTGGCGATTCCGGCGGCGAAGGTGGCCGCGATGGCGCGCTCGATGCGTTCGCCTGCGCTCACCAGGGCGTGGTTGTTGTGGCGAATTCCCAACCAGTGCAACAACATTGCGGCCGAGAGCTGTAGCGCCGCGGGATTTGCGCGGTTGTGTCCGGCCAGGGCGGGTGCAGCGCCGTGTACCGCCTGGGCCATCGCCTTGGTCGCCGAGCAGTTCAGCGATGCGGCCATGCCGAGCGATCCGCTCAGCTCCCCCGCGAGATCGGAGAGGATATCGCCGAAGAGGTTCTCGGTGACCAGCACGTCGTAGTCGTGGGCGGCGCGGACCAGATGGGCTGCCGCCGCGTCGACGTGCTCGTCATCGACCTCGACGCCCGGATAGGCCCGTGCGACGTCATAGCAGACGTCGCGGAACAGACCCATGGTCATGGGCAGCACATTGGCCTTGTGCACGATCGTCACCCGCTGGCGTCGCCCGGCCGCGAGCCGGAAGGCCTCGTGCGCGATCCGCTCGCAGGCCTGCCGCGTGATCACACCGACCGCCATCGCGATATCGGAGGTCGGCTGGAACTCACCGGATCCGGCGAACATATTCCGGTCGGCGTAGAAGCCCTCACTGTTCTCGCGGACGATCACCAGGTCGATATCAGGGGCGCTCGCCTTGATTCCGCCGAAGGCACGGGCCGGGCGGATATTGGCGTAGAGACCGAAGCGTTTGCGGATGGCCCCGCCGGGAGCGACACGGTGTTCGGCCGGGTAGGAGGCGTTGTCGTGCGGACCGAGGATCCAGGCGTCGAGTTCGTCGAGGGCCGCTAGAGTTTGCTCGGGCAGCGGAGCACCGAATTCCTCGATGGCACGGTGTCCCATCGGCAGGCAAACCCATTCGACGGCGCCCGCGCCCGCCGCGGCGAGCGCTTCATCGACCACGACCCGAGTGGCCTCGACCACCTCGGGGCCGATGCCATCGCCCTCGATAAGGCCGAGTCGCACGGACGACGTGTCACGTTCCCTCGCAGCAGTCACCGGGTCATCTTCCCGCGACCTGGTTCATAGGCCGTCATCTGGGGCCGAGGCCATGCGCGTTTCGCCGCGCACGGCGCGGCAAGGACGGCTAACCTCTCGTGAACATGGTGCAGTCGGTCGAATTGTTGTTGGACGACGCGGCCGATGCGGAGATCCGGCGGCAGTGGCAATTGCTCGCGGATGCGGGCATCCCGAGTTTGGCCGGGAAGCAAACCGAGACCAACCGGCCGCATATCACCGTCGCGGTAGCCAGGCAGATCTGGCCGCGCATCGATCACGCGCTCGAGCAGCTGACCTTCCGGCCGATTCCGGTGCGTCTGGGCGGGCTGCTGGTCTTCGGTGCGCGCCATCCGATCCTGGTCCGGCTGGTAGTGCCCTCGGAGCAGCTGCTCGCTCTACAACGGCGCATTTTCAACGCGGTATCGCCGTGTCCCGGGGTTCCGGCGAATCTGCAGCCCGACGAGTGGACGCCCCATGTCACACTGGCCAGGCGGGTGCCGACGCACCATCTCGGGGAAGCGATCCACGCGGTCGCCAGGGACCGCGATTTCCCGGCGACCGTGGTGGGTATCCGGCGTTGGGATGGCGATCAGCGGCGCGAGTGGCCGGTCGCCCGGGGAAGATAAGCGCAGCGCCGGGCGTTACAGCTGGCGACATACGACACGAGAGGACGTCATGGCCACCCAGACGCTGAACCAGCAGAATTTCGATGAGGTAGTCACCGGAAACGACGTGGTACTCGTCGATTTCTGGGCCGACTGGTGCGGTCCGTGCAAGAGCTTCGCACCCACATTCGAGGCCTCCTCGGCCAAGCATCCCGATGTCGTACACGGCAAGGTCGACACCGAGGCCGAGCAGGGCCTGGCCGCCGCCGCCAATATCCGCTCCATCCCGACCATCATGGCGTTCCGTGAGGGCGTGCTGGTCTTCGCGCAGCCGGGCGCATTGCCGCCCGCCGCGTTGGAGGATCTGGTCACCCAGGTGAAGGCGCTGGATATGGACGAGGTGCGCAAGCAGCTCGCCGAGCAGCAGGCCGAGAAGTAGCTCCCGGCTCGGACAACTGAACCGACGGGCCGTTCACATTCTTTTCGAAATGTGAACGGCCCGTTGTGTTTCGGTCTCAGTATTCGGTTCAGACGCCCAGCTGGTTCACGCCCGCGATCATGGCGCGGACGGTGGATTCGGCGCTGTCGTCGGCCAGCGCCGCGCCCCAGCCCCGCCTGCCGTTGCATTCGCATTGCACGAAGGTGGCGGTGCCCGCCTCGGTGCGGCGCTGGTGGAATTGCAGGATTTCAACCGGATAGCCCTCGTCGTAGAGGGCCGAGGTCATCGCCGCGACCGGACTGCCGGTGGCGATCACCGTGCGCAGGTGGTCGGCGAACTCGAGGGTCGCGGTGAACTCCGCGCTCCGCTTGCCCGCGGGCGACCAGTCACCGACCCGGATCGGGCCGGTGAGCTCGCAATAGCGGTCGTGGAACTGTGCAGGTGTCAGATCGGCGCATTCGGCGCGCAGCGTCTTGGGCGCGGCGGCGATGAATGTCTTGGTGTCGAGAGTCAGCATGGTCATTGCGCGTAGGTCTTCCCGAGGATTGTCTTCTCAATTGACAGAGGGGACCAGCAGTAAGTAATCAGTAGCCCGCAGCGAGGGGGCCGGTCCGAATCAGACCCCGCTACGGCGGGTTACTACGAGAAGTCGCCGGGCTGCCACCATCGCGGTAAGCGGAATTAGCACAACGCTGTCGCGGTCTGCGACATTCAGCGCTGCGCTGTGGCGGTCGGCGGGATTCGGCACGCGGACCAGAATATGTCCATCTTGACGCAATAGCAACCACATTTGGCACCCCGTATTGCCTACTCGCCAGTATCGTTTTCGCAGCTCAGGGGTGTCATCTACAGCGAGGATGGCGGGCGGCAGCGGCGAAGGTACCTTCGGTCACATGGGTGCCCTTGTCGCCATGACCATCCCCGGGTTGTCAATTCTGCTGATCGGCCTCGCGTTCGTCGAGGTGCTGTGGAATCGGCTCACCGGAAGCCGGATCCTGCCGTGGTTCCGCCACCGCAAGCACACGCCGGTCGCTACGACCGGCTTCGAACAAGTGACGGCGGTCTTCCAGGGCTCCAAGCATTACGAGTTCGAACAGCGGCAGACGGCATTGATGCACAAAGAGGACAAATCCGATGGCGCGCCGGCGCGCGACGAGATCGATCTCGGTGCGGGCTCGGCGAAGCTGGTGCGGCGCGAGCGGTGACCATTCGATCGTGAAACGCGATGCGGCACACCGAATATCCGGTGTGCCGCACAACCGCACTCAGTGCGCGGCGGAGTCCCAGCTGCGGCCGGTACCGACGGACACATCCAATGGGACCGACAGGGTGATCGCCGAGGACATCTGTTCGCGGGCCAATGCCTCCAGGGTGTCCTTCTCCCCCTCGGCGACCTCGAAGACCAACTCGTCGTGGATCTGCAGCAGCATCCGCGAGCGCAGGCCCGCCGCCCGAATCGCCTTGTGCACGTTGATCATCGCTACCTTGATGATGTCGGCTGCGGTGCCCTGGATGGGTGCGTTGAGGGCCATGCGTTCGGCGGCCTCGCGGCGCTGGCGGTTACTGGAGTCCAGATCGGGCAGGTAGCGGCGGCGGCCGAAGAGGGTTTCGGTGTAGCCGACCTTGCGGGCCTGTTCGACGACCTCGTAGAGGTAGTCGCGGATGCCGCCGAAGCGATCGAAGTAGACGTCCATCTGCTCCTTGGCCTCCTGCGTGCTGATCTTCAGCTGGGTGGACAGGCCGTAGGAGCTCAGACCGTAGGCGAGACCGTAGGACATCGCCTTGATGCGGCGGCGCATCTCCGGATTGACCTCGGACAGCGGAATATCGAACGCCTTGGACGCGACGAAGGTGTGCAGATCCTCACCGGAGTTGAAGGCCTCGATCAGACCCTCGTCGCCGGAGAGGTGGGCCATGATGCGCATTTCGATCTGGCTGTAGTCCGCGGTCATCAGCGACTGGTAGCCGGAGCCGACGACAAAGGTGTCGCGGATCTGGCGGCCGGTGTCGGTGCGGATCGGGATGTTCTGCAGATTCGGTTCGGTCGAGGACAGTCGTCCCGTCGCGGCGATGGTCTGGTTGAAGGTGGTGTGGATGCGACCGTCGTCGGCAACGGATTTGAGCAGACCATCGACGGTGACCTTGAGCCGGGTGGCATCACGGTGTTCGAGCAGATGCCGCAGGAATGGATGCTCGGTCTTCTCGAACAGCGATTCCAGTGCATCGGCGTCGGTGGTGTAGCCGGTCTTGGTGCGCTTTGTCTTCGGCATATCGAGTTCGTCGAACAGCACCACCTGCAGCTGCTTGGGCGAGCCGAGGTTGATCTGCTTGCCGATCACCCCATAGGCGGCATTGGCCGCATCGCTGACCTTGTCGGCGAATTGCCGCTGCAGGGTCTCGAGCTGGTCGATATCGACCGCGATGCCCGCATTCTCCAGTTCGGCGAGCACACCGAGCAGAGGCAGCTCCATATCGTCGAGCAGCGCGCTGGATTCGATCTGGCGCAGTTCGCCGTCGAGCGCATCGGCGAGGTCGAGCACCGCCCTGGCACGCAGCATTTCGGTCCGCGCGGCCTCGACGTCGACGGCGTCCGCATCGTCGAGCAGCGACAGCTGCGGGGTTTCGTCGGTCTCGGCGCGCAGTTCGCGGTGCAGATAGCGCAGTGACAGATCGTCGAGGTTGAAGCTGCGCTGGCCCGGGCGCACCAGGTAGGCGGCCAGGGCGGTGTCGCTGGTGAGACCGGCCAGGGTCCAGCCGCGCCCGCGCAGCGCGTGCATCGCGGCTTTGGCCTCGTGCAGCGCCTTCGGCACGGCGACATCGGCGAGCCAGGCGCCAAGGGCGGCTTCGTCTTCCGGGGTCAGCACGGCGACGTCGATATAGCCGCTTTCACCGTCCGCGCCCGCAATGGCGAGCGCACGCACGTCACCGTTGCCCGGCGTACTGGTGCCGACGACCGAAATACCATGGCGGACACCGGCTTTCGCATGCTCTGCAAGCCAGGCGGCGACCGCGCCGACTTCGAGTGCGCCACCGCTGATCTCGAAGCCGGATTCGGCCTCGGGCTCCGGCGGGGCGAGGGTTTCGAAGAGCCGGTCGCGCAGTACCCGGAACTCCAGATCGTCGAAGAGCTGGTGGATCTTATTGCGATCCCACGGCTGCTGGGCCAGTTGTTCGGGGGTGTAGGGCAGCGGGACGTCGCGGACCATCTCGGTGAGCTGGCGGTTGAGCACCACACTGCTGAGATTGGCGCGCAGCGCGTCGCCGACCTTGCCCTTCACCTCGTCCACCTTGTCGACAAGGGTGGCGAGGTCGCCATATTCGCGAATCCACTTGGCGGCCGTCTTCTCCCCGACCCCGGGAATGCCGGGCAGGTTATCGCTCGGGTCGCCGCGCAGCGCCGCGTAGTCCGGGTACTGGGCCGGGGTGAGCTGATATTTGGCCATCACCTCATCGGGGGTGAAGCGAGTGAGATCGGAGACGCCCTTGCGTGGATACAGCAGGGTGACGTCATCGCTGACGAGTTGGATGGCGTCGCGGTCACCGGAGACGATGAGGACGCGAAACCCCTCGGACACCGCCTGGGTGGCGATGGTGGCGATCAGATCGTCGGCCTCGAAGCCGTCGATCGCCATCACCGGGATACCCATGGCGCCGAGCACATCCTTGGTGAGTTCGACCTGACCGCGGAACTCATCGGGCGTGGCACTGCGCCCCGCCTTGTACTCCGGATATGCCTCGGTACGGAAAGTCTTACGACTGACATCGAAGGCCGCCGCGATATGCGTCGGCTTCTCGTCCCGCAACAGGTTGATCAGCATTGCGGTGAATCCGTACACCGCATTCGTGGTCTGCCCGGTGACCGTCTTGAAGTTCTCCGCGGGCAGTGCGAAGAATGCGCGATAGGCAATCGAATGCCCATCCAACAGCAGCAACGTCGGCCGCTCACCACCTGCATCGCTGGCTGCTCCGGGCACGGCGCTGGAACGCTGATCAGTAGTCGCTGGGGTCACGCCTGAGAGTCTATTGACGCTCACCGACAAAGACACTGCGGGGCACGGCGGCACTTCAACGGCTCAGGGAAGAATCTCGAAGGCATCGATATGCCGAGGCCGGACGACGGAAAAATGCCGCCGATCCAGGGTCGCCACCTGGGTAATGCCGAGTCGTTCGGCCGTGGCGACAACCGACGCATCGGCAGTACCGAGCGGCAGATCCCGATATTTCGCGGTCAATTCGGCAATACGCAGCCAGTCCGAGGGATGGACCGGCTCGACGGAGAACAGACCTTCGGCGAAGTCACCGAGAAACCGCACCTCTGCCTCGGCGCCGAGCCGGGTGGCAATCAGGTACGCGGCTTCGGTGATGACCAGAGTGGGCACGACCAGTGGACCTCGGTGGTGCTGCAGCAGATTCAAACAAGCTTTGTGGTGAGCGTCGTCGGCATCGACGTAGGCATACAGCGGTCCAGCGTCGACGAGCAAGCGTGCTATCGGTCCCACTCCCCGCGCAGGATCTCTTCAATCCGCTCCGAGATATCCGATCGTCCGCTGCGTCCAGCGGCAGCCGCGCCGAATCGCCGAGGCTCATTGCCTTCGGGCAGATACGCCTCGATGGCTTCCCTGGTCCAATCGGAAATCGTCATCTCCCTCCGTGCAGCCTCCTGCCGGACCCTGTCATCCAGGTCATCCGGCAGTTTAACCGTCGTGCGCTTCATGGTATGCCAGCATACCCAGTCGCGTAAGCGATTGCGCAGATCGCTTATTCCACGTGGGCCGCAGAGCTGTACCAGGTGTTGCATTCCCAGGTGTCGCCCTTGTCCGCGCCCCATTTCCACCAGCCCCACACGTTTTCCTCGGTGCCCTGCATGCGCGGATTGCCGGTCTCGCCGGTGCTGCGGACGGTATGGGAGGCCTCGTTCCAGGTTTGTTCGTCGATATCGGCGCGACCGAAGTTGGTGCCGAGGAACATTCCGGAGAAGCAGCGGGCTTGCAGTTCCATGCGACGGCTCTGTTCCTGGCCCGCAGAGCTGTCCTTGCCGAGGGTCGAACGTTTTTCGGTGTAGGCCTGCATGACGCCGATCAAGTTCTGCACATGGTGTCCGTATTCGGTGGTGAGTACGGCCAATTGGGCACCGCGGCGCGAGCCGTTGGCCAGCGGGCGCATCGCGTCGTACGGCAGGACCAAAGTTTCGTCGAGGGCGCAGTAGAAGGTCGTCGGGCCGTTGCGCAGCCGCTGCACACATTGACTGGTGACGTCACGGGATTGTGTGGGGGCGAGTAGCCGCGGCGGATGGAACGGCAGTCCGGCGCCGCGCAGTGTCGGTTCCCAGGATGCGTCGAGGCAGGCGATCGCGGCCCGATAGAACGCCCGCGCCGCCTCCGGATCGTCGCGCCAGGTGGGCAATTTGCAATCGACCCGGCCGAGGCCCGCATGCTGGGCGAAGAGCGGATGGTCGGCAAGCGCCTGCACCGGGCGACTCGACGCCACCGGCATCCCGGCCGGGGCCGCTCCGGCCAGCGGTGCCGCAGCGACCGGCGGCGCGCCGTCGCCCACCGGATTCGCCGACCCGGGCAGCGCACCGGCGAATCCCGGCGTCGTCGAATTGTCGGAAATTACACGCGCCGTACGCATTTCACCGGCGTCGGCGGCCCGTCCGTGCACCATGAGCACTGTCACGGCCGCCAGCGCGCCGACCACACCCAATACCACCCAGGCGAGCACCAGCCGCTTGCCGCGCAACAGACCGAGCCGAGAGCTGAACGTGCTGTTCATGATTCCCCTGTGGAGCTCGATCACCGCACCTTCATTGGAACCCCGCCCCACCGCGCACGCAACTCGGGAACGGGGTCAGCGGGTCACAGTGTGGCCACAAGTTCACGCAGCACCGGCAGGCTGACCGACCCGGCGCCGAGCACCACATCGTGGAATGCCTTGATATCGAAGGCAGCACCGAGCCGCGCGGCGGCCGCGCGGCGCTGACCGCGAATCTCGAGCTGGCCGACCTTGTACGCGACGGCCTGCGCCGGCATGGCGATATACCGGTCGACCTCGACCTCGATCTCGGCCAGCCCGACCGGCGCGTTGGCGACCATGAAGTCGATGGCCTGCTGACGGCTCCAGCCCTTGGCATGGATGCCGGTGTCGACAACGAGTCGGCACGAGCGCCATGAGTCGGCCGCGAGCATTCCGACGCGATCCAAATCGTCTGCGTACAAGCCCATTTCGTCGGCCAGACGTTCGGTGTAGAGCGCCCAGCCTTCGACGAAGGCGGTATTGGCGAAGGACTGCCGTTGGAAGCGCGGCAGGTGGTCGAGCTCATTGGCGATGGTGAGCTGCAGGTGATGTCCCGGAATCGCCTCGTGGTAGGCCACCCCCGCCGTCTCGTAGCGGCTGCGGCCGCTGGGTTCGTGCTGGTTGACGAAGTAGGTACCGGGCCGGGAGCCGTCCGCGGCGGGCGGAAAATAGTACGCCGCGGGCGCATCCGCGGCCAGGAAGTCCGGCACCGGGACGATATCGCAGGTTTCCTTGGGCAGGCGGCCGAACCAGTTGCCCATCTCCGCGACCGCGGCACCGAGCGCGCGTCGCGCATCGGCCATGATCTCCTCGCCACTGACGTAACGCAGCTCCGGATCCCGGCGCAGCCGGGTGAAGATCTCGGTGGTATCGGTGGTGCCGAACAACCGGGTGCCCACCGCGGCGTATTCCTCGCGCAGCATCGCCAATTCGGATAAGCCGAGTTCGTGGATCTCCTCCGCGCCCAGGTCGGGCAGGGTGGTGTGGCGGCGCAACTGCCGCCGGTAGATATCCTCGCCGTCGGCACCGAGCCAGCACAGACCGCATTTGTCATCGGGACGGGCGGCCGGACGCAGTTCGTCGGCCAGTACGTCCCGATAACGTTGGAAGGCAGGGCGAATCACATCGCGGGCGACCTCGGTGAGTTCGGCGCGCCAAGCCGCCTCCCAAGGCCAATCCGCCGGTCCGGCGAAGGTGGTGAACGGGTCGGTGGCGAGATCGGAGGCGAGATAGCCGTCGAGCTGATTGAGTGAGCGCTCGATGGTGATGCGCGCGGGTGCGCGGCCCGCGGCCAGACCGTTGCGGAACTGCTGGACCGCCTGGTCGAATATCGTGCCGAATCGGCGATATCGCTGCACCAGGGCAAGCGCGTTTTCCGGCTGCGGCGCGTTGGTCTGGGGGGCCATCATGAGCATTCCGGCGTGCACGCCGTCCATCTGGTCCGAGGCCAGTTCGGTCGGCCGCCACGCCAAATTATCGATGGCCGTATCCAATTCGGTGCGCAGCAGGCTGTGGGTGACCCGGTCGTCACCGGTCAGCCTTTCGCCATCGAGGCCGACGACCTGATCGCGCAGCTCGCGCAGGGTCGCCAGCAGCCGCTGCTGGGCCTCGGGCGACAAGTCCTCGATGCGGTCATCGAAGCGGTGGTCGCCGAGCAGGGTAGCCGTGCTCGGCGCGGCGGCCAGCACGCTGTCCCAGTAGCGGTCGGCCAGATTCGTGAGTTCGTCGTGCCCGTCCATGATCGCCATCATGCCTCGAGGCGCCCATGGACGGGCCCGACTTGTCGCCGACTCTTATCCCACGCCCAGGTAGGCCGACTTCACCGCGGGATCGGTGAGCAGATCCCCGCCGATACCACTCTTGGTGACCTCACCGGTCTCCAGAATGTAGGCGCGATCGCTACGGGTCAGCGCCTGCTGGGCGTTCTGCTCCACCAGCAGTACGGTGGTGCCCTGCTGGTTGATCTCGCTGATGATTCGGAAGATCTGCTGAATCACCATGGGCGCCAAGCCCATCGACGGCTCATCGAGCAGCAGCAGGCGCGGGCGGGCCATGAGCGAGCGGCCGATGGCCAGCATCTGCTGCTCACCGCCGGAGAGCGTGCCGCCGACCTGCTTGCGCCGCTCCGACAGCCGCGGGAACAGTTCGAAGACCCATTCCAGCGTTTGACCGTATTCCGCCTTCTGCTT
>NZ_JBEXUI010000044.1:0-66071 GCF_040614395.1 Nocardia sp. NPDC005998
GCAGACCAATCCACATGCGGCGACGGCGCATCCACATGCAACGTCTTCGGCAACATCTCATGCCGCAACGCCTGCACGATCTTGATCACCCCACCCACACCCGCAGCCGCTTGCGAATGCCCGATATTCGACTTCAACGAACCGATCCGCAACGGCTCTGCACGGCCCTGCCCGTACGCCGCGATCAACGCCTGCGCTTCGATCGGATCACCCAATGTCGTCCCGGTGCCGTGCGCCTCGACCGCGTCCACATCCGCCGGACTCAAGCCCGCGGCCTGCAATGCGGCCGCGATCACGCGCTCCTGCGAGGGACCGTTCGGGGCCGAGAGTCCATTCGAGGCGCCGTCCTGGTTCACCGCTGAACCCCGGATCACGGCAAGCACGTTGTGTCCCAACCGCTTCGCATCCGAGAGCCGCTCCAACACCAACACACCGACACCCTCGGCCCAGCCCACACCATCGGCCGACGCCGAAAACGCCTTACACCGACCATCCCGCGACAACCCACGCTGCCGGGAGAACTCGATGAACAGGAACGGGGTCGACATCACCGTCACCCCACCCGCCAGCACCAGCGACGTTTCCCCGCGTCGCAGCGCCTGACAGGCCAGATGAATCGCGACCAGCGACGACGAACATGCCGTATCCACCGTCACCGCCGGGCCTTCCAGACCCAACGTGTACGACACCCGGCCCGACACCACACTGCCCGCCGAACCAGTGCCGGCGTAGCCCTCGGCCACCGGACCCGCCGCTCTGGCCGTGTGCTCGTAGTCCGCGTACATCACTCCGGCCATGACGCCGGTGTCGCTGCCCCGCAGTGTCGCCGGGTCGATTCCCGCGTGCTCCAACGCTTCCCACGACGCCTCCAGCAACAACCGCTGCTGCGGATCCATCGCCGACGCCTCACGCGGACCGATACCGAAGAACCCGGCATCGAAATCCCCTACACCGCGCAGGAAGCCGCCCTCGCGCGTGTAGACCTTCCCGAACCGGTCGGGGTCGGGATCGAACAGCCCTGCCACGTCCCAACCCCGGTCCAGCGGAAACTCACCGACGGCATCCGCACCCGAGGCGACCAGATCCCACAGCTGTTCCGGCGATTCGATACCGCCCGGGTAGCGACAGCTCATGCCCACGATGGCGATCGGCTCGTCGATCTTCTCCCGCAGCTGCGTCAGATCGTCGCGCGTCGTCATGAGCTCGACAGTGACCTTTTTCAGGTACTCCAACATGCGATCGGATGAATCGCCAGTGCTTGTGTCCACGTGTCACATCCAGGTATTTCGGGGTTGACGAAGGAGCCCGGTGTCGCGAGCGACGACACGGGCGCAGTGCGCTACCGTCAGGTTTCGGTCAGGGGTCGGTGCGGACGCGGCGACTCAACGAGTCGGCCAGCGAGAGCCAGTTCGCTGCGTAATGCCTCGCCCGCTCGGCCACCGCGGGCGCGCAGCGTGTCGGCAGACTTTCGGCCATCGATAGCCAGTCGACCGTGTCGGGTCCAGAGAACTCTCGTGTCGAGGGTTCACTCCCGCAGACCGGACGGTGCCCGATATGCGAAGCCCTTCGGTGGCGAGCTCTGTTACTTCCGACAGTTCGTGGTGGACGACGGCTCGAAAGTGCGTCTGAGCAGGCACGCGGTGCTCGATGGCTACCGAAACGTAGTCCATGCGAACGCTTCCCTCTACCGCGATGAAAGGTAAGCCCGCGACGACACCGTCGGTATCAGCACACTCGACACCCGCGACCAGCGGCATACATCCCCCGCCCCGACACTGAAATCAGTACTCACTCGACATCTCTTCTCGCTAGGCCGGCCCTCGAATTGCTTCGAGTAGCCGCCGAGCAACTCGCTCAGCCAGTAGCCTGCCAGCCTTGTCGGGTTCTCGCAACCGATGGGCGATCTTTTTGTTGACGCTTCTTCTATCGGCTATATTCGGCGGGAAGACGGCCGTTGGGCAGACTGAAAGATTTGCCGTCGTCAACCCGGAAACAGCGTCGCGCTCACGCCGGGCATCAGCATCGTCGATGCAAATCCGATTCCACTGCCAATCGTCGCACCATGAGTGCACGCAGAAACGTCACTCGTCACTAAGAAGAACAGCGATCCGCTCTACGCAGCGTTGCTACCAGGCATTATCTGTCGAATCGGCATCCATCGCCCTCGTGCGGCGCATTCTATACAGCCGTTTCCGGCGAACGGATGAACGTCCAGATCCAGCGGCTGGCGGGTCGCATATAATGTCGCGGTGGGAACGACCGCCACCGATGAACGCGATATTAACGCAAACATCACGATACTTTTGGAATTGTAACTGCAAGATGATCAAACAGATCTGTAGTCATTCCGAAACGGCAATTCCTTCTTGCTATCACAGCGAATCGATAGCATACCGGCATCACCATTCTTCGCATGGTTGCTGGAACAGTACTCCGAGTACCTATTTCTGGCCCCGGCAGGAATTTGATAGACTTCCGCGAACCAACTGGGGACGTCGGGCGCAGGTGCACCGATGAGCTGTCGACCGTTTGTTGTATTCGGTGGCCAAGGCGGGGTGATGGACGTTTCCGCTCGGAGAGGGCCGGATCAGGCTCGAGACGGCGTCACGGAAGGGTCCGCGGCCTCTCATGGCGGGACGGTTTCGGACCAGTAGGCGGAGTTGTGATCATGCGGCCCCATAGCTCTGGCGGGATTCAGTGTGCGTGTGGAGGTTTCGGCCCGTGGTGTATCGAGCTTCGACCGGTACACCGGAGGCTATGACGTGACATGTATCGAAACATCCGCCATATGAGACCGGAATATCCGCATAGCCGCCAAGGCTGCGCTCGACGTGGTGTGCCTCGCGCTGCCGAACCCCACTCGGAATCGCCGACGCGCTGGTCACCGGCCCGGCGTCTCACCGGTTTGGCGGAATCCGCCGGCCCGTCAGATGCGTTCGCGCACTGGTGAGGCCCAGGAATCCGGCTGAACGCGGCCTTCCCATAGCCAGTACTTCCGGTGCGGGGCCGTCATCGCGACACCTCCACCGGTCCCGAATCCGCTATGCCCTGGTGTGGAATCCGGCCGATTCATCCGCCGCGCGATACCGCGAGATCGCCGCCGACCTGGTGGCTGCGGATCCACCCGGTATTGCCTCGTGGACAGCGGGTGCGTCAGTGGCGAACGGCACCCAGACCAATCCGTCGCCCCCCCAAGGACCTCGTCACCGCGGTCTACGCCGTGTTCTCGGCGAGGCTTCGGCGCTGGGCGGTGGTGAGGCGATCGGTCCGTGCGACCACATAGTAGGCTCCGGCCTCGTTGCCGCGCACGGCGACTGGGTCCGCGAGGTCGGGGTGGCGGCCGGCGTCGTGCAGTGCCGAAGTCACCCGGTCGAGGGGCCAATCCAGCGCGGCGGCAAGCCGCTCTGGGGTGAGCGGCGTGCCCGCGTGCACGAGCGCGGCCATGACGGTGAGCGCGTGCTCGCCCGCCGCGGTATCCACGGGACCACCCGCGATATCGCGTCCGAGTCGGGCGAAGAACAGGCCCATATGCTCGAGTCGCACGCCGACCGGCGTTGTCGCGCCGAAGATTTCGGCTCCGCGCTCGGCGGCCTGCGCCCACCGGTTGGTCGTGCGGGCGCTGTCGGACCATGCCTCGAACCACACGTCGTCGTCGACGACGTAGCGTTCGCGCCGCCCCTCCCGGGCACGGCGGATCACCCCGAGCCCGTCGAGGTAGGCGACGGCCTTCGAAATCGACGCGGGACTCACCCGCAACCGTTGGGCGAGTTCGGCCGCCGTTGCACCGCCCGAATCGGTGGTGAACAGCAACGCCAGCACGCGGGCTGCCATCCGCGGTAGGCCGGAATCGACCATCAATGCCGCGAACTGTTCAGCGAATTCGCGCACTGTCTCGTCGTCACGCCCGAAAGCTGCCTCCGAAAGTGGCTGCGGCGCAGTCGCTATGCGTCGGCGGGCTCGCCGTCGAGTAGCTCGCTGCGCAAGGTCGGCCCGGTAGCCGCCCGGTCCACCGTTGCGCGCCACTTCGCGGGTGACGGTCGACGTGGGTCTGCCCATCCGCCGGGCGATCTCGGCGTAATCGAGTCCGGCCGCGAGTCCGGAGGCGATATGCCTGCGGTCCTGCTCGGTCAGCCTGCCTCCGGGCATGGGTGCGTCCTTCCTTCCGGATCGGGGTCGGGTTCAGTGTGCGTTAACCCTTCCAGTCATTGCAACGAGTCGTTGCGTTTCTCGGCACCGCTATTGCAATGATTCGCGAATGATCACAGGTGAAAGGGCATAAAGCCCCTCGCGCACACTTGATGGCCTGGGAAACGCGACGTAGCTTTCGTGACGGCGCGCAGACGAACGAGAAGGAATGGATATGACGAAAACGACGGCTCCCATCACCATCCAAGACATGCTCGATCGGGCGGTGACCGAAGGCGGTGTGCCCGGGATCCTCATAGAGGTACGCGACGGTAAACGGCAATGGTTCGGCACAGCGGGTGTCGCCGACACCACCACCGAGCGACCGCGCCTGCCGCAGCACCGGTTTCGTATCGGCAGCACCACCAAAACCTTCGTGGCCACCATGCTGCTGCAGCTCGCGGGCGAGGGCCTCCTGAGCCTCGACGACACTGTGCACAGGTGGCTGCCGAATGTGGTGCGAGGCAACGGCAATGACGGTGAGGCGATCACCGTGCGGCAGCTGCTGAACCACACCAGCGGCCTGTTCAACTACACCGACGACCGAGAAGCGTTGAACCGCTACGAAACCCACTCCCCGGCGGTACTCGTCGATATTGCTGTCGCGCACCCGCCCACCTTCGCGGTGGGCATGGATTGGGGTTACAGCAACACCAACTACATCCTCGCCGGACTGCTCATCGAGGCGGCGACCGGCGCATCCTTACACGACGAGCTCCGCCGCCGCATCATCGAGCCGCTTGCCCTCACCGCGACCTCCCTGCCCCACGGCAGCGACCCCGCCATCGAGGGACCCCACTCCCGCCACTACACAAAGCTGTTCGACTCGAGCCCCGACGCCGCGATCCACGACGCGACCGAGCTGGATGTCTCCATGTTCGGCGCGGCGGGCGGCATGATCTCCACCGTCGGTGACCTGCACCGCTTCTTCGCAGCGCTGCTCGGCGGCCAGCTTCTCCGCCCCGCCGAACAGGCCCAGATGTTCCGAACCGTCCCCACCAAGAATTGGATCGCGCACACCGGCTACGGCCTCGGCATCTCCTCGGTGACCCTGCCCTCCGGCGTCACGTTGTGGGGTATGGGTGGCGCGCTGTTCGGTTCGTGGACATACACATACGGCACCCGCGACGGCCGCCACGTCCTCGTCGCCAATGTCAACGCCGACTGGGCTCACGGCGACTGGCACGATCCGATCGGGGTGTTCACCGATCTGCTCCAGGCCGAATTCGACTGACCCCGTAAATGCGGGCCTACTCGGCGTTGCGGGCCTGGCTGTCGCCGTCGCTGGATGCACTGGTCAGCAGCACTCCAGTACCGGCCCCTGGCAGCATCAGATCCGAATTTCCCGGCCGGGCGCGGGGACGGTGTCGGATCAGTTCGTCGCTGCCGTGGTGCACGTACCGCAGGTGCACAGGCTGCTACCGCCGGTGGACCGTTGAACAGACCCGCCGCGATGGTGCTGCCGGAGCGGTTGATGCTGGCCCCGAGCCGGAATCGACTCGGGGCCATACATATTGACGGGGAGCACTACTTCAGACGAAGGCTGCCGAACAGGCCGTTCTTCTCGTCATCCGGTCCGGCGGTGAAGTAGAGGGCGTCGGCGTCGCCGAGGCTCTCGCCGTTGCCGAACATCAGGCCCCACAGGCCGTCGATCTCGGCGGGCTTGCCGTCGGCGTCGCGCAGGTAGTCGACGAATTTGCCGGAGGTATCGTCGAGGGCGAGGATGTGGCCCGCGCCGCCGAAGTTGCCGATCAGGAGCTTGCCGCTGAGTGGGCCGAAGCCGGGTGGGGCGATGGTGATGGCCCAGGGGGCGTTGAGGCGGCCGTCGGCGTCGAAGGTTCGGATCAGCTTGCCGTCCTTGTCGAACTCGGCGACCCGGCCCTTCTCGGCCTTGTTGGCGGCCTTCTTCTCCTGATCCTTGTCGAGCTTGTCCTCTTCGCCCGCGCGGATCTTGGTCTTGTTGTTCTCATCGGCCTGGGTGACGGCGTAGCTGAGGAAGACGCGGTTGCCGATGGTGGCCACGTTGAACGGGGCCGGGTCGCCGATCTTGACCTTCTTACCCTTCGAGGCGTCGGCCGGGTCCACAGCGTCACCGGTGGCGAAGGGGTTGACGAAACCGGTGGTGGGCACGAGCTTCCAGTCCTTGTCGAAGGTGCGGACCTGCGGGTCGGAGCCGAAGTCGGCGGCTAGCAGCTTGGCGCCGGACGGGTCCAGGGCGATGCCCTTGAACTTCATGCCCTGTGCGGTGCCGTCGAATTCGAGGATGGCCGGGCCGTCGTGGCGGACGATCTCACCGCCCGCGCCCTGCTCGGTCCAGGCGGAGATTTTTCCCGAGTCGGTGGCGAAGATGAATCGCGAAGAGCCGGTGAGCTTCTGCTCCTTGCCATCGACCGTGACGGGCTGGTCCTTCACCACGAAGATGTCGGAGGTGATGGGCGCGGGGTTGAAGACCACGCCGGTGGTCTTGCCTTCGCTGTCGTCGCCGTCCTCGTCCGGAATGGAGTCCGCACCCGGGATCTTCACAAGCTTCAGCGGATCCTGGAACATCTTCTGGTACTTGGCATCCGGCGACTTGGTGACGTCACCGACGAACTGGTAGGAGTTGCCGGCGCGCCGACCCAGAAGTGGCCGCCGGCGCCCTTCGGACGATCGGCGATGCCCCAGGCGTTGATGAAATCGGGAAAGGTGAACTGCGCCTTGTCCTCCGCCTTGTTGGAGGCAATATTTATCTGGGCGAAGTGATTGCCGTCGAGCGCCTTGACGTCGTCATTGTCCGACTTCGTATTGCTGCATGCCGCCGCGACCACCAGCGCGGCGCCGAGGGCCGACACGCGCAGCAGTGTCTTACGCGTCGGCATGCTGCCAAAGCGTCCGTTCATCACAGGTCCTTCCGGCTAAACGCCCAGATGTGGCGTTAGGTGATGCTAACCATAGCCGGAACCATCCAAAGTGTTATCAGGGGACACTAAGTTGCTGATGACAGGTGCGTGAACACCAGGGCGGACACGAAGGTGCCGGTGCTCGGTCGCCGCAGCTGGTCTTCCGGGTAACTGCGGCAATTCGCACCGCATCTGGATCACATGCCGAGGCTCGGCACCCGCATCGGAGCGGGCCGGCCTTGCATAATGATGTTTGCTACCCTCTTGCGCGAATCGCTCCTTTTACGAATTCCTTTGCCGTATACGCGAGATCTGCTGTCCCGCAGCCGGTTTGTTCACAGCGCTTTCTCAGCGGCTGGTGGGAACAGTGTCGGCGTGACAAACCATGCGGCACTTATCGATTCGTCCCCGCTATTGCTACTCGCCAAAGTTCCCCAGATCACGTTCATTCAGAACGCGAACACGCACCTGTTGCTGTTCTGTTCCACGCAGCGGTTCAGGAAGGTGCGATGGTAGGACATCGAAACGCCGTTCCAAATACCTTCAGCGGCAACGGTTATCGGCTTATAGATGAACTGACAGCCCGGCCGTGTACGGGCCAAGGCCCCGGCCCGGCTGAATGCCGAGCTCCGCTGTGCGATGAACCCGGATCTGAGGGTGGAGGTTCGAAATGGAATCCGTTGCGTCCGTTGGAGCGTCCGGTTAGGGTCAGGAGTCCGCGAAACGCGGGCATACACTGCCCGTCGGGGGGCCCGCGCGTCAGGTTTGTCAGGTCTGCGGGTTGGGTAACTGCCGCGGGTCCGGTAACTGTAAGGAAGCGAACACATGTCTAATCATGTGATCGGGGCGGGGCTATTCGAGATGACTCTTGATGATGGGCGCCTTCCCGTTCAAGTCCAGGTCAGCAGGAATCTGTGGAGCCGACTCGAGCCGAGCGAGGTCTCGGCCGCCGCGATGACGGGATACTGGGTGGCGGCGCTCTACCACGACGCCCCCATCACCCGCACTGGCAACTACACCGCACTCACCGCGCGTCTGCCACGCCGCGCGGAGTTGATCACCCTGCTGAACGCCAGGTCGCTCGCCGAGTACGAGGCACTGGAACGAGTGCTGTACTGGCACGAGGAATTCACGGCGCACGGACCCGTAACCGACTTCGGATTCCCCTCGATGTCGGTCACCGCGGGACTTGGCCGCATCTCGGCGATCACCATCGATCCGCGCTGGGCAGCGAGGACCGAGCCGTCCTATATCGGGTACGACATCATCGCCTGCGCCAACCGGATTCGGCAGTGGCGGCCAAAGGTTCCGGACGAAGGTTCGTGGGCCCACCGCACCGATGACGAACTGGCCCAAGAGGTTCGCGAGTACTACGCAAGTCTGACGAGGAACCGATGACGAACTTCCAGGTCGATCTGGTCCAACTGCGTGACACGGCGAAGGCGTGGTCGACGGCGAGCGACGATCTTTCGACTGCCGTCACCAAGGCGCAGGAACTGCACGACTGCAATAAAGAGATCACCTGGTCGGTGTTTCAGGCCGTATGGGACGCACAGGTTTCCGCCGCGCAATTCCTACACGACAGACTGAACGAAGGCAGCACCGAGGCCAAGTCCATCAGCAATGTGCTGAACCATATTGCCACCGTGTACGAAAATCACGACCAGGGTTGGGCGAGTCAAATAAGCAACAACGGCGGGGGAAACTGATGGGTGACAAAACACTCGATGAAATCAGTACGGTCCTGGACGATTTCTCCAAGCAAATCGAAAAGCTGAAGAACCAGCCGGCCGCGGTGGACGCCGCGTTCGACGAACTGGCATCCGATGCCGCCGCAGCGGAAGGCGGCGCCCTGTTCGGGGTCATCGGTGCCGCTGTAGGGTACGCGTACGGTTCGATGACCGGCGACGATTTCACCGGCTACATGAGCGAGCACAAGCAGGAGATCAAAGACAAGATCCAGGAACTGCTGGACAAACTGGCCAAGGCTATTGAAGCGCTGAGAGCTCCCATCGCCCTGCTCAATACCAGCGGTGACTGGCTGAAACTGAAGTCACAGATCGGCGCCGCGCAGAACGAAGAGGTCGTCAACGGCAACCTCAGCGGGTATTGGAAGGGCAGCTCCGCGCTGAAGTACGCCGGAGCGCGCACGGTCCAGGACACGGCCATGGACACCGCGAAGTCGATCTGCGACACCCTCAACAAAAGCCTTGTCGCAGTATCCAATGCGGCGTGGACGTACTACACCGATGTCGTCAAACAGCTGGTCAGCTTTCTGACGAGTTTCGGCGCCGCGGTCGCCAAGATCGCCAGCGTCGTCTCTTTCACCGAGGGCGTGTCCAGCGCGATCGATCTCCTCAAGACGGTCATCGACAACGTGGTGACCTACATGCAGACGCTGACAACGGCATTGAAGACCGAACAGGACGCCATCAACAATATTTCCTCCGCCACGGACAACGCGAAAGGTTTCCTCGGAAACAAGTGGCCGCAAAGCGCATCGACAAAGTTCGACTCGGACTCCGAAGGAGACTCATGGCAGGCCGAATAGGGGCGCGGCTCACACTGACCGGATTGTCGGTGGTCGCGCTCTCGAGTTGCAGCCTGCTCCCCAACTCGATTACGCACCGGGAGCCCGAAAGTACGCACACCATGCAAGACCTGTGCAACTTTCCAAAGGAGTTCGTGACCAACACGTTTCACGCTCAAAAGCTGGAGGTCAGGCCGGAGGGACCAGGTTCGCCACCCATGGACCGGAAACTCGGTCACGGCGACCTGTGCTGGCTTACCAACGTTTCCCCGGTTGTAGTCACTGCGGTTGGCATGGATTACTCGCGGACGCCCGAACACTCGAACCCTGGAACAACCAGAACGTGGACAATCGATGGTGTTCCCGTTCAGGAAGTACCATCTGATCAACATTCGTCCACGAGCACCACAGGACCTTCTATTACGTTGAAGGCCACCATCGATCGATGGACAGGCACGTTCATATTCAATTCCGATCACGAATCGACCATCAAGGCAGCAGCCGAGATGCTGGTGAATATGGTTCGCACACTGAAGAATTGATTGAGGTACCTGAAGATCTTCGGACAGATATGGCTGGTCGCAAGGGGTTGATAGTCGGATCGCTACGCGCGGAACGCTTCTCGTGCGAGGTGGCGCTCGAGACAGCGCTTCCTCTCTTTCGAGCCTTCCCTTCGGGGAGCTTCTTGTCGTAGTAGGCGCGGCCCGACTACCGCAACGACTGACCCCCAAGACGCAGTGCAGGGGAACTGCCAGATACTCGACGAGGGCCAGGAGGCCAGCCTCCTGGCCCTCGTCGCGGTCGACCCGGGCTCCGGCCATGCGCGAGAAGCTGGCCCGAGCCGCACCATCAAAGGAGCATCGTTTCAGGCGTTGGCTGGCAGGTCCGTTCCGGCGCCCCGGGGGTTCGCCGGTGCAGATGCGCGCGGGTGATGCGCTGTCGAGCTAGGTCCACCACGGCCGAGGAAACGCCTTTGCGCACCGGGATGGGGGACTGTTCCCGTCGGTCGGGCTCGGGCCAAGCCGATGACCGAATCCTGGCCCGTGCGAGGCAGAGTCCATCGTGTTGATCAGATGACCGCTCGACCGGTTCGACTCGACCCGATGGAGCAGTCCGGAAGCGGCCGAAGATCTGGTGTCAGCCGTGCACTGCTTCAGACAGGTAGGACATGGCTTTGTCGCATGCATCGGCAAGGGTGCCTGTCTGGTGCCCCTGCAGCCACCAAGTCGCTGCGATCCGGAGAGTGTCACTGACGGCATGGGCGATGACCCGCGCCCGCAATTCGGCATCGCGGGTCTGTTCGGTCCCCTCCAGCAAGGCATCGACGAACTGCTGCTGATCGCTGCCCCACATCAGGCGAAACATTCGGGCCTGCAAGGCGGGCACCGATTGGATCAAGCGGTACGAGCGTGCGGTGCGTTCGGGGTCGCCTGCGATCAGGCCGGCGAGCATTGCTCGTGTGACGAACTCGGCGTCGGATTCCCCCGGATGCCGCTGGGACAGGGCAGCGGCAGATGCAGCCCGCCCGTCGGGATTGCCGAGGATCACATCCTCCTTGGCGGGGAAGTAGCGGTAGAAGGTGCGCGGCGCGACGTCGGCCGCGGCGGCGATTTCTTCGACAGTGACTGCGTCGTAGCCCTTTTCCTCGAACAACCGTAGTGCGCAGTCCGCGATCGTGTCCTGCGTACGCCTGCGCTTGCGGGCTCTCAGGCTGGTCTCGCCGTCATCTGCCACCACGGAACCAGGGTAGCAATCTGTGGCATACGCGCAAAAAGGCGCATCTGCCGTTTGTCATTCTTGCCAAATGGCACATCTGCCACATACTCTGCTTGTGTCCGACCCACCGCCGGGTCGAGCCCCATAACAGAGAGAATCCGATGAACCACACCGAAACCCTTCGCCGACACTTCCGCGCCTACAGCGACCACGACCTCGAAGCCCTGCTGGCGACACTGGCCGACAACGTGACCGTGCGGTTCCCGACCAGCCCCGAGCCCATCTGCGGCAAAGAGCAGCTGCGACCGGTGTGGGCGAGGGTGCTCGACACGGTGATCCCGGACGTACAGCAAACCGTCCAGCGCATCGTTGTCGAAGGCGACACCGCCGCAACGGAATTCACCGAGACCGGCACCGTGGTCATACCCGAGGGAGCTGCTCAACTGGAGCCGGGCGGGCGACCCTACAGCCTGGATATGGTGTCGTTCTATCATTTCGACGACGAGGGCAGAATCGACCGGATCCGGTCCTATTGGGATACCGCCGATTTCGCCACCCAACTCGGCATCGACATCGCCATCATCCGCGCCCTACAGGCAAGCGCGCACAGCGCTTGATCTCCACGACGACAGGGCTGCGACTCTTGACAACGCTACAGACACTGCCGCAGCAGGCCTGACAATCGCTGACCAGTGTCGTTCGTTCCGGGGCACTGTCAGCACGAATTCCGCCACGGAGGTCCTGTCGGGTACAGCAGCTGTCCCCAGCAGGACCTTTCGTATGCGATTACCGCAGTCAACGGTTCCAAGGGAACTGCCGTCGGTGGATGCCGTCGCGATCTGCGTGGGCGATCAACTGCCATCTGCCGCCAGAGTTGTTCCTTCAGTGGACCTTTGGGGGATTTCGCTCATGCCGGTCTGGTGTCGGTTCCGGCGCGACGGCACGGCCTGCGCACCCCAGCTCGAAAACGGAAGGCGACATGACGATTCGAGGCGGGATTTCCAATGAGACTCCCACGCAGGCCTTTCGCTCAGAATTCGATCGAACTCTTCATGCCCGAGGAATCTGGGCCGACTGCTTGCAACCCCAGTCCCACTGCGAGAGGCAGGCATGGGCACGGATTCATCGCTGCGACAATGCAATTCCGCTCCCCCGCCATGTTGCCGACCAAACACGTGCGTCGGCTGGGACCGCAGATACGACTGACCGGCAATGTCCCAGCGCGGGGTCGGTTGTGATCCGATCGATGTCGCCCGGGAAGCCAATCCAAGATCAAGAGTTGACAGCAAGGTAATAAGCGCGCATACTAATTGCATGACGCAGATCGCAGAAGCCACCGCCACCTCGACCGCCACCCCCGCCGCCTTCTTCGCCAAGTGGGCCGACATGGCCACCTGGCACGAGTGGAACCAGGACACCGAATGGGCCAAGCTCGACGGCAAGTTCGAGCAGGGCGCGACCGGCATCATCAAGCCCAAGGGTGGTCCCAAGACCAAGTTCGTCGTCACCAAGCTCACCGACACCGAATTCATCGACTCGTCCAAGCTGATCGGCGCGCGGCTGATCTTCGCCCACCAGGTCACCACCGACGGTGAGCGCACCACCGTCACCGTTCGTATCTCCATGGACGGTCCGCTGCGCGGGCTGTGGAACAAGATCATGGGCGGCAATCTCGCCAAGTCGCTGCCGGGCGATCTCGACGCGCTGGTCGCCGCCGCCGAGGCGGTGTTGGTATGAGCACCACGTACTGGCTCGCCGTCGTCTCCCCCGCCATGGTCGGCCAATGGCGGCTTGGGAGATAGCTCGCAGCAGATTCGACCATGCCGATGAAAGCCTCGGTCTGTCGCTCTGGCAGGTGACCAACCACTGGCGGGCCGCACATCGTGCAGCGCTGAGCCCTTTCGACCTCACGCATGTCCAGTTCGTCCTGTTGGCCGCCCTGACCTGGCTTGCCGGCCGATCGGCCGGCAAGCCGGTCACCCAGCGCGACGTCGCCGACCACGTCGCCACCGACCCCATGATGACCTCCCAGGTGCTGCGCACCCTGGAACAAAAGCGCCTCCTGGAACGCCGCGACCACCCCACCGACCGTCGCGCCAAATCCCTGATCCCCACCGAATCCGGTGCAGCCCTGGTCAACCGGGCCATCGGCGCGGTCGAAGCTTGCGACCGCGACTTCTTCGGCCCTCTCGGCGACCGCACGCCAGGCTTTACCGAAGCGCTGCATCAGCTACGCGACCGCGGCACGAGCAATGACCGATGGTCAAATCATGCACTCGAAGCGCAGGGTGAGGAGGGCGTGCAGTTCGGCAGCGGCCGTGAGCAGGGCACGTGAGCGGGATTCGATGTTCGCGTCGCGGGCGGCCAGGCGGGTCAGCACGTCGCTCCAGCGCCGGGCGTCCCGCAGTTCGGGCAGCAGCAGGCGAAGGGCGGGGATGCCGTAACCGGCGCGGCGGAGCTGGTAGATGACGCGCGCATCCCGGACGTCGGTGGGTGCGTAGGTGCGGGCGTCGCGGGTTTCGCCGCGGCCAGGGGTCACCAAACCCTCTGCGTCCCAGTGTCGCAATGTCGAGGGGCGGATGCCGAGGGCGTCGGCCAATTCGGAGATGGTCATCGAATCCGAGACGCGCACATCGGTGATCGGTTCTTCCCTGATGTTGCGCACCGCGGCCCGGGTGGCCTCGAGGTCGCGGCGCTCGGTGTCGAGTGTGGCGTGCGCGGCATCCAGGAGCGCCAGCATGACGGCGGGAGGGTCCCGGTGTGCCACGCGCACAATGACTTTGGCCTCGACCGGCCCGACGCCCATTGCGAGCGCGTGATAGGCCCGCGCCGACACGACATGAATCTGGTGGTAGACCCGGTATCCGGTTGGGGTACGGGTCGTCGGCGGCAGTACCTCGTCACGTTCGAGATTGCGGATCTGCTGGACCGAATACCCCGACAGGCGTGCGACATCGGCGGTGCGCAACGACCCGGAGTTGGGACTTCCCACTGGCTCACCTCAGCATTCGATGTCCAACCCTCCACAAGCACTTCAATACGACGATAGAACTCATGGAAATCGACGAGATCACCGAGTTCATCGAATCCCTGGGCGGCGTCCTGACACTCGCCCCCGGCCCGGGCAGCGGCTTCCCGGAGATCGCCTGGGGCGACAAGTTCTTCTACTACGCCCCGGATGGCCAGGTCCCCACCCGAACCCAGCCCTTCGCAACCATCGTGACCGGGAACTACCCCGACGACACGACCTCGAACCTGGACCGCCCCGGCGTCTTCCGCCTCAACATCAACCCCGGCCGCGACGCCTTCACCCGCCAACTCGGCCACACCCCGCGCGACACCACCGACCACCCCACCGACGCGAGCAAACCCGACACCTGGATCCCTCACCCCATTTACGCCAGCGCCGGCTGGCTAGCGGTGGTCAACCCGGCGAGCGGAACCGAAGCGATGGCCAAAGAACTCCTGACGACCGCCCACGCTCGTGCCCGAGCCGCCTATGACCGCCGCGCCGACTGACCGGTGTAGGTGGCCACACCATCGATTCGGGGGTTTGCACCGCTGACCACAGTTGTTGTCGTCCAGTGGAATTGGGCCATGATCGGAAACGATGGGCGGGAGAGGGTCGTAGTCGCGAACCCGCGTGGGGTGGTTGCGTTTGTGCTGATCACCTTCGGGGTCTCGTGGCTGTGGCTGTTACTCGCGGTGGTGATGCGCGGATACTCGATCGCCAATCCGGTGGTGCAGCTGCCGTTCGGGCTGGCACCGGCCGCGGCGGCGGTGATCGTGCGGCGCTGGATTACTCGCGAGGGCTTCGCGGATGCCGGGCTGCGACTGCGAGTGCGAGAGAAGTGGCGGTGGTATCTGGTCGCCTGGCTCGGGCCGTTGGGGCTGGCCGCCGCCAGCGTCGCGGTGGCGGTGGTCACCGGCCTGTGGTGGCCGGGTTCCGGTGCGCCCGGATCGGATTCGAGCCCGTCCCTGCTGGTTGGGATTCCACTCCTGCTGGTCTTGGTCATGTTGCTGATGCCGGTTTACTGGGGTGAGGAGTTCGGCTGGACCAGCTACCTGCGGCCTCGCGTGTACCCGGATCGCCCGCTGAGGTCGGTTCTGGTCACGGGCCTCGTCTGGGCGGTCTGGCACTACCCGCTAGCGTTCCTCGGCTACATCAACTTCAGCAATGTGGCGCTGGGCCTGGCGATCTGGACCTTTTCGTTCCTCAGTCAGGAAACCATCCTCGCCTGGCTCTATATACGCAGCCGCAGCATCTGGACCGCGAGCCTGGCCCACGCCGGAAACAATATGCTGCTGTCACTCCTGGCAGGCCAGCTTCTCGCCACCAAGCTCGGCGACATGGTCCTCACCGCCGTCATTGCCGTGCCGCTGGGCGTCGTGGCGGCATGGATCGTGATGACCGGTCGCCTGAGTCCAGGCGACCGCGCCCAAAAGGCAAGCCAACCCGGTTGTCACCTATCCGCGCAGCAGCCTCCCCCAACGCCGAAGGCTCGTCTGGCCTGACGTCAGTGTGTCCCGGATATCGATCCGGCCGCAATCATCACCGCACTCGCAGCCAGTTCCCGCCCCTGCGCACCAAGCCCTGATCCAGCGATGCGATGTGCGGTCTTGCCGCGAGTGGCGCGCGCTGTCGACGGTGAATTCGCTTGCAGCGCAGCATGTTCAACGATCGACTGATGTGACGTGCCGTTGCGGTGTCACCTGCTGGGTGTGATCTCTCTGTTGGCCATAACCCTAGTAGTCCATCAGAACCTAGGTTAAACTGGACTATATGTCGTATGTAGAGATCCTGGTATTGCGTCACCTGATGCGCGGGTCCGCGCACGGGTACGAGCTGCGCAAGCACGTAGAGGCCAACACCGGGGTGGTGTTGAACAACAACGCGTTGTATCCGGCGTTGCGGCGATTCGAGGATGCCGGTGCGGTGACCAAGACCTCGCAACAGCTGCCGGGCCGGCCGCCGCGGCACGTCTACACCATCACCGCGGTCGGGCGGGAGTTGTTGGGCGACATGCTGGCCGAGTTGCCGCCCGGGGATGCCGGGGACGACGCGGAGTTCCTGACCCGACTGTCGCAGTTCGCGATGCTCGACCCGAGCGACCGGGTGGCGGTGCTCGACGCACGTCACGCTGCGGTGCAGCAGCGCGCAGAGTTGCTGGCCGGGTTGGCGGAGCGGGGAGCGGGTGAGACATGGGGAGCTCGGGTGACCGCTGAACTGTTGCGCCGCTGCCAGGCCGAATGCGAGTGGCTCGACCAGCTTCGGGCGGAGGCGATATCGGCACCGGTCGTGCCGGAGGGCGAATGATGTCCGCCGCGTCACCGGCGCCGGTCACGGCTGCATCGACCCCGCGGCTCGGGCCGATCGTGCAGTACGCGTTGCTGGCCGGACCGTTGTTGTCGATGGTCGATTCCAGCATTGTCAACGTCGCGGTCGCGCCGATCGCGACCGAACTGCACACACCTCTGCCGACGGTCGGGTGGACGATCACCGGGTATCTGCTCGCGATCGGCACCGGGCTGGCCGCAACGTCGTTTCCGGCGCGGCGATTCGGCACGCTGACCGTGTATCGGGCGAGTCTGATCGGGTTCACGCTCGCCTCGCTCGCGTGTACCTTCGCGCCGACGATCGAGCTGCTGGTCGGGGCGCGGGTATGTCAAGGCATCCTTGGTGCGCCGCTGGTGCCGCTGGCAATGAGTATGCTGTTCGGCTCCGGCGACCCGACACGCTCGATGTCGCCGGCCGCCGGGATCATGTTGTTCCTCGGTCCGGCGCTGGGGCCCAGCATCGGCGGCGCCCTGATCGGGAGTCTCGGCTGGCGCGCTATCTTCGCGATCAACATTCCGATCGCCGCGTTTGCGGTGGCCGCGACGTGGCGGATTCCGGCCGGGCTGGCGCCGGGCCGCAGCGTCGGCGTCAGGTTCGACCCGCTCGGGCTCGGGTTGCTCGCCGCCGGCTTGACGCTGCTGCTCTACGGCATCAGCGGGCTCGGCACGCACTCGTGGTCGGAGCCCGCTATGTGGGTGCCTGGGGTCGGCGGTGCGGTTCTGCTCGCGGTGTATGTGTGGTGGGCCGGTCGCCGCGAGTATCCCGCGCTCGATCTCGCCCTGGTCCGGCACGGTCGCGCGGTGCTGGCGTTGCTGTTGTGTGCCGCCGCGTCGGTCATCACCTACACCGCGGTGTTCCTGCTGCCGGTGTTCCTGCAAACCGCACAAGGGTATTCGGCGCTGGCCACCGGGGTGGCGATGCTGCCCCAAGGGATCGTCACCGGCATCGCCACCGTCGTCGGGCAACGGGTGCTCATGCGAGTCAGCGTCCGCGTCACCGTCCTCGGCGGATTCATCGTGCTCGCCGTCGCCAGCGTCGCGCTACTGGGGATCGACACGCACACCCCGATCGCGGTGACCGCCGCCATCCTCGCGGCCCGTGCCGCCGCGATCGGACTGGTCATTACCCCCCTGCTGACCGTGATGCTGGCACCGACGCGCAGCGAGGAGCTCGCCGACGCCAACACGCTGTTCAACATCTGCCAACGCATCGCCGGCTCGTTCGGCGTCGGCGCCGTTGCCGTGCTCTACGCCACCACCGCGACCCACCAGGGTCCGGTCACCGCACTGCATCACACCGCGCTTGTGCTCATCGGGCTCGCCGGCCTCGCCGCTATCGGCGCCGCGCCACTACCGTCGATCCGCAACACGTCCATCACCGACCGCTGACCGGTCACGACGGTAATCGCGGGGTCGGCCGAAATCCGGGTACTTGCCCGCCGGGCATCGACTGCTCGATCATGATGGTGGGGAATCTATTTCGACGACACGCGATGTGGACCGAGTATGACCGTTACACAACACGGGGATGTGAGCTTCGAAAGGTTCTCGAGCTCGTACCCCGCCTATCAAGGGACACGACATCTCGATCGCATCCGCGCTGGCGACTTCCCTCAACTCGATGAGCAGGGCCTGATCTATCTGGACTACACGGGAAGTGGCCTCCCCAGCCGATCACAGCTTCGCGCGTATCAGCGCGCCATGAGCAACGAGATCTGGGGAAATCCGCACTCCGCGAGCGTTCCGTCACGGCGATCCACCGAAGCGATCAGGCGCGCTCGCCAGGCGACACTGCGATTCGTGAACGCCGATCCCGACGAGTACTCGGTTATCTTCACGGCGAATGCCACGGGCGCTCTTCGGCTTGTCGGTGAATCGTTTCCGTTCCAGCCGGGAGCCCGTCTGGCGCTACTCCGCGACAATCACAATTCTGTGCTCGGTATCCGCGAGTACGCACGTGCTCGTGGAGCGACAACGGAAACGATTGGCCTCCGGTCAGATCTCCGCGCCGATCTCTCTGCCGTGGTAGACGCGTTGGACCAGGCTGAGAAGGCGCCCGCGTTGTTTGCGTATCCAGCGCAGAGCAACTTCTCCGGTGTCCAACATCCACTCGAATGGATACCCGAAGCCCATGCCCGCGGCTGGCAGGTACTTCTCGACGCTGCCGCATACGCGGCGATCTCAGATCTGGATCTCACCAGGCACAAGCCCGACTTCGTACCGTTGTCCTACTACAAGATCGTCGGCTGGCCGACCGGGCTCGGATGCCTGATCGCCAGAAACGACGCGCTCACGCAGCTGCGCCGTCCTTGGTTCTCCGGCGGCACCGTCGTCGCCTCGAGTGCGCTGGGCGGCTGGCACGCGAGCGCCGAACCCCCCGACAGTTTCGAGGACGGGACACCTGATTTTCTGGGCGCGCTCGGTGTGTCGATCGGCCTGGACTACGTGCAACAGACTCTCGATCGCGACGCGGTCAGAACACGAGTGCAGTGTCTGATGGAATTCCTGCTCGGTGAGATGTCGAGGCTGCGCCACAGCAATGGCATGCCTGTGTGTGCACTGTACGGACCCACCGACACTCGGGGAAGAGGCCCGACGATCGCGTTCAACCTGCTGGATATGGACGGCAACCTCGTGGACGAGCGGGTGGCCGAAGACCGCGCGGTAGAGCGTGGGATCGCCTTGCGTGCTGGCTGTTTCTGCAACCCGGGAGTCGGCGAGACGGTCTTTGAACTCGATCCCGCAGACCTGATTCGGGTCGGCACGATGCGGGCGGGCCTGCATACGGTCGAAGACTATCGACGAGCCATCGGCTTACCCACCGGCGGTGCATTGCGCATCTCGCTGGGCCCGGTCAGCAACTTCGACGACATCATCGGATTCTGTCGCTATCTTCGGTTGTGGCGTGACCACCGCACTGCCGACGAGCATCTCGGGGAGTTTCCGGATCGAGAACGATGCTGACGCTTCCGGTGGACTGGGCGGTGTCGCACGCCACCCATGAGCGGGATCCCTCGCCGACTGGTCAGGGAGATTTCCACTGTGCTCCGAGATGTCAAGAACCGATCCATGGGCCACGCCGTGTGAGGGGCTCGGAATCGATCCGGCGACGGGGCGCTTACCGGGGTCCTGTGCCGAGCCGGTTCGCGAAAGAGTTGCCAGGTTGCCGTGCGACGATGAACCGCCGCGCAGACCGGGTCGGCGCGGCGGTGGAACGGGTGATTCAGGACGCGGGTTGCAGCGGGCCGATGTAGGTGCCCGGGTGGGTGGCGCCGTCCTGGCGCTGCACGCTCACCCCCACTGGCCACGGTGCCTGCAGCTGGGTGGTGGTATCCGGCGGGGTGACGACGATCGTCGCCGGGACCCAGCCGTCCCGGCCTCCCGGCAGGTAGGTGAGCACGCTGCTCACCGCGGCGCCCGGTTCCACCGTCAGTGGTGCGGGATCCGCGGCCTGGCGGGGCAGCTGGTAGGTCGGACCGAAGGTCGGATCCTCCGGGCCTACCAGGTCGATGCCCGGGAATCCTTGCACCGAACAGCTTTGCGTGGAGGTGTTGGTCATGACGACCTCCAGCCGACTCTGGCCGGGCGAGTCGGACGGCCGCTCGCGGGTGCTCAGATTCAGCGCCTCCGCGGCACATGGCGCCGGCGCGGCCGAGCTGGTCGCCACCGGGATCATCACCGCCGCCAGGGATGCCATTACGGCGCCGGCCGTTCCCGCGACCCGCCACTTGGTTGACGTCATGATTCCTTTCGAAATGCGATATACCACCGGGCCATTTGAACAGATATTTCGCCCGAACGGGTGGGGTTGCGCTCGAGGGACTCGTCCCCACAGCGCCCGAATCTACTTGCACCGCCACAGTTTCAGGGCAATTTCAATCCGTGACAGGGATGGAGGCTGCTGCATGTCCAGGCAAAAGGGGAACTAGCCGGGTTGGCGACGGCCTCCGGCGACAGTGCATAGCTGCGTCGGCACCGGAGTACCCGTCGAGCCGCAGGCGCGGGATCGCCACTAGCCCGGCGACAGTGACCACCACGCTCGCAATCTGCCTGATTCCACGACAGCATGCGTTGTGCGATCGCTCAAAGCATGCGCATCGGATTTGCGCATTAGTTACTCGTCAGGGCACGCCCGGATGGGTGATCCTGGGTCGGAGCTTGCATCCATCGGACGTCGAGCTTCCGCCCTGATCCAGGAGCACCATATGTCAAGTACCGGTCACCTCATCGACGATGCGCCGCTCACGAAGTTGCATAAGAAGCTGACCCTCTCCTCGTCCGGCGGGGCGTTCATCGGCGGCTTTGCGCGTTCCATCATCGGCGTCGCGCTGATCACCCTCGAGCGCGCGATGGGTCCGAGTGCCAACCGGGATCGGCATGGTCGGCCCGGCGAGCCTGATCGGCATCGTCGTCGGCGGCATCCCCGGCCTGTGGCTGGTGGAGCGGATCTGCCGCCGCAAGCTACTGATCGGATCGTTCTCGATCAATCGTGGTCGCGCTCGCCCAGCCTGCGTTCATCCCCAACGTCTCGGCGGAGATCTTCTTCGCGGCGCTCGCTTCGCGGTCAGTTCCGGCGTGTCGAGCTTGCCGAGGTGTGGACGGTGAAGCCGCCTAGGCATTGGCCTCGTCAACCGGTGCCGCGGGCCGGGGTCCGATTCGTGCCCTGCGAGAGTCAACGGTGATTGCCATGGAGCGCCATGTGGCCGTCGATTTCGATGTCGAAGGACTACCGATCCTGCACTACCGCGCAGAGGAGTGCGTGGCGAAGGAGTTCGCCGCCAATATGCGGCGGCAGGGCCTGGCGTCCGCCATCACAGTCGACGACCTCCTGACGGCGGATATGAGACAGCTTCCGTGCCAGCGACTTTACCTACCGGACCACACTTCCAACCCGATGCCAGTACCTGCGAGGACGAATGAAAGCGACGGCCGCCGCTGGAACTCGTCGCCGAGCTGACGATCGACGCGGCCAAGTCGCGACCGAAGGTGTAGTCCGTCAGCGCGGCACGCGGACCCCATTTTCAGGCCACGACCACTATTCGAGACAGAAAGGTGCATACGGTGGGAGATATCGGAAGCACTGAATCCAGGGCGCACGTGGCGTTGGATCGGGTGGGGTCAGGCGCGATGGGGAACGAACTGCGGCCCGGCTACCTCGATCCTTCGCTGTTGACCCATGTGAACACCAATATCGGTGATTGCTACGCCGATCCAGGCCGCCTGACATCGGCGGAGGCGATGAACGGCCTCACCCTGCATCTGCGTTGCTCGTCGGGATGCGTGGCCTTGACGAGGATCAGGCAGGTACTGGGCATCGGCGACCTCGACCTGTCGCGACTGGTCCTGCCGACACGAATGGGGTTCGACGAACTCGAACAGGTGGTCGAGCGCTATGCCGACGTCACGGCCGATGCGGATCGCCACCCCATTGACCAGACAGCCCGGTTCGGTCTGGCACGAAAACTGATGCGGGGCAACTCGCCTCAGCACTGAGATAGGGGCAGCTTCGGCGCGAGCGGTGCCCTGGTGATCGGCGCGATCGTCACCGCGACCCGGCTCCTCGTCTCGATCTTCATGGCGTCGGAAACCCGTGGGGTCTCGCTCCGCGAGACCGCCGCCGGTCAGATCCCGCGGTCGCGCCGCCGGTCCCTGCCACGGTTCGCGCCGTCTGAATCGCACCCACCCTCGACCCGCCAGCATCCGCTGCCAGCCCTGATACCGGAGTGAGAAGAACAATGAACCAGCCCGAGAATCGCCTGATCGGCGCCGTCCCCGCCACCGAGGTTCCCCGCTATGCGGGGAAGAGCACCTTCGCGCGCATAGCCGACATCCACGAGGTGCACGACTACGACATCGCCATCCTCGGAGTGCCGTTCGACGGGGGCACCTCGTACCGGCCCGGCGCCCGGTTCGGCCCGCTCGCCGTCCGACAGGCCGCCCGGGCACTGCGCCCCGGCTACCACGTCGAACTCGGTCTCGCGCCGCTCGAAGAGGTCCAGGTCGTCGACGCCGGCGACATCACGGTCACCCCGTACGACATCGCCGCGGCCTGCAAACAGATCGAAGACCATGCCAGCGAGATCCTCCGCGGTGGCGACCGCAAGATCGTCTCGATCGGTGGCGACCACACCATCGCCCTGCCGAATCTTCGTGCGCTGCGCGCCAAGCACGGCCCGGTCGCCCTGCTGCACTTCGACGCCCACCTCGACACCTGGGACACCTACTTCAACCAGCCGGTAACGCACGGGACGATCTTCCGTCGGGCGTTCGAGGAAGGGCTACTCGTCGAGGATCACTCCATTCACGTCGGTATCCGCGGCCCGATCTACGACCAGGCGGACCTGAACGACGACGCGCGGATGGGATTCCGGATCATCCGGGCCGGCGACCTGGACGTCATCGGCATCGAGGCCGCCGTCGACGTCGTGCGCCGGCGCATCGGTGACGTCCCGGTGTACGTCTCCATCGACATCGACGTGCTCGACCCGGCGTTCGCACCGGGCACCGGCACACCCGAGGCCGGCGGGCTCACCTCGCGCGAACTACTGCGGATGCTGCGCCAGCTGACCGGTCTGAACATCGTCGGCGCCGATGTCGTCGAGGTCGCCCCCGCCTACGACCACGCCGAAATAACCTGCGTTGCAGCCGCGACGCTGGTGTTCGACCTGGTCTCGCTGATGGTGTCCGGTTCGGCCGCGAAGGCCCTCTCCGCCGCCGAGTCACTCGAGGAGTCCGCGCGCTCGAGATAGCCGAAGACCACCCGGGGACGTGGTGATCCGTCCCCGGGCCAGGACGAAGCCCTCCGGGTGCGGCGAAAGAACCTTCGCCGCACCCTGGGGGCGCTCGTCGCCTTCATCGCCCCGCCACTTTCAGCAGGATCTTGCCGCCACGGAGGAGATGTCGCACCGCGTCCTCGATATGCTCGAGCGGGTACACGCCCGCCACGGGGACGACGAGGGCGCCGTCGGCCACCAGCGGTGCCGCCTCACGAATGACAGGCACCACCTTGTCGCGGTAGTCGAAGTCGCCGATAAAGAATCCGCGGACGGTGAGGTGCTTGCCGACCAGTGTCGAGGTGTCGACCCACATGGGTTCGTCCCTGGCCCAGGCATAGCTGACCAACCATCCACCGTCGGAGAGCAATTCGAGCAGCCGCGCCACCCCCGGACCACCGACGGCTTCCACTGCCAGTGCCACTCGCGCGTCGCCGATCACTGCTCGAACATCGCCGACCGCATCGGGGTCGTCGACGTGGACCACGTCGGCCCCGGCCTTTGTGAGCTCGGCGAACGTTGCGTCGTCACGGGTCAGGTTGATCGTCTTCAGTCCACGAAGTTTGGCTAGCGCGATCAATGACCGTCCCACACCGGAGTTCGCGGCGTTCTGAACCACCCAGTCACCGGGCTGCAGGGGGGTGCATTCACTGAGCATCAACCCTGCCGTCGGGGGGTTGCTGCCCAGCATCGAGTACTGCTCGATGTTGCCGTCGGCGGGGAGTGCGAACAGGCCGTCGGCGGGCACGACGAGCCGCTCACGCCACGCACCGGCATACAGGGGTATCACGACCAGATCGCCGACTTGAAGTCCGTCGACCTCGGCGCCAGCGGCAAGCACGCGGGCGACCCCCTCTGCGCCTGGTATGTGGGGCAGAGGGGGTCGCGCCAGCCTGCCGGTGACAACCAGTAGGTCGTGTTTGTTCAACGGCGAGATCTCAACGCCCAACAGAACCTCATGCGGACCCGGTGGCGGCGGCTCCTCGATGTCGACGACGCGGAGCACCTGCGTGGGGTCGCCGAACTGTTCAATCTGGATGGCGCGCATATTAATTCCTCTCCATCGAAGGGGGGCCGCTGTGTGAGCGGCTGCCTACCGAGCTAGGAGGAAGCAACACCGGTGGGCGCGTCAAACCAGGCGCGTCCACCTTCCCTCCGAAAGTATATCCACCACCCACCGACAAGGAGGAGTGGATCTCACTGGCACTGTCCCTGGTCAACCTGGCGCTCGTGCTCAGCCTCTACCGGCGAGCTGCGGCGCAAAAGGCCAGCTAGAAGGCGATCGGCGCCAGTGCGGAGCTTCCCTCCCCGCGCTGGCGCCGTGAAGTCGATGTTCTCGCTGTGCGCGGGCGACACGTGCGCAGGCACCTCATCATCGATGCGCCCCGCGCGGCGCATCTGTTCCATCGCCAGCCCGTAATATCCTGCTGTCCAGGCGAATACGTCCTCCGCCGATCGGGGCGGGCGGAACCTCAGTCCCGCTCCCCGAGAGCAACGGAAATGCTCTTCTGCAGTGACGTCCGACTGCCCCGACGCAGCAGCCGATCGGACGACGACTCCCCCAGTTCGGCGCGGATACGAGCGCAGGCCTCGTCATGCCCTTCGCGCATACCGCCGTAGCCGAGCATCGACGTCTCCCCCGACGCCCAACTGGCGGCCGCGGCCCCCTGCATCCGCGCGGCCAGTTCGGCGTCGCCGCGCTGGACCGCAATCCAGGACATCACCTCGAACACCCAGGCGTACAGGATCCGATCGCCGAATCCCCTTGCGAGCCGCAGACACTCGCGTTGACGGTCGATGGCACCCGAGAGGTCCCCCGCCAGGAAGGCATCGTATCCACGCACGAAGGTGAGGTACGCGAGGGTCCACTTGTCGCCGGCCGCCGTGCACAGCGCCTCCGCCTCACGCCAGAGCTGGGCACCGTGGGTGTCGCCGCCCGGCGGCAGACCGGTGAGCAGCCCGGCAATGGCGACCGCGAGGCCCTCGGCGTCGCCGGAGTCGCGTTGGCACTGCACCGCCTCTTGGTAGTGCACCCGGGCGAGCTCGAGTTCGCCACCACAGACCGCGGCGAATCCCAGCGCTGCCGCGGCGTATCCCTGGTCGCCGTGATCGCCGCGTGCGATCGCGAGCTCGCGCGCCCGCGTGGCCCGATCGAGCGCCGTCGTCCGGTCACCCTGCAGCATCACCACAACCGACGAACTCCACTGTGCCCGTGATCGATTCGCCTCGTCCATCGAGGTGGACTCGAGCGCCGCCGACAACCAGCGCCGCGCCTCCGACAGACTGCAGCTGGCCAGCCAATAGAAGTGCAGCGACGTCACGATCTCGATACCGGCCAGGGACAGCTGCCCGTCGCTGCGGCTGTACGAAAGGGCCGCGCGGAAGTTCTCCCGCTCGTCGTGGACCGCGTCGTACACCGCCTGCTGACCGGGGCCGAACCACCCCCGCCGGAACTCCGCGGCCAGGCGCCGGTACCGGGCGATGAATCGTTGCACGCACGCCGGCCGCAGGTCGGTCTCGGCCAGGCGCTCGCGCCCGAAGTCGCGCAGCGTCACCAGCATCCAGTAGCGACGGACACCACTGACGGTGCCGGACAACAACATCGACTTGTCCACCAGCGACGCCAGAATCAACCGGACATCCTGTTCCTGGTATCCGGGACCCGCGCAGACCTCTGCCGCAGCAGCAGCGGTGAAACGTCCCGTGAATACCGATATCATGGCCCACACGTCGCGTTCCCGGGCGGTGAGCAGGTCGTAGCTCCATTCCACCAGCGCCTGCAGCGAGCCGTGCCGCGGAACAGGCCGGCCGGTAGCCGCGAACATCCGGAACCGGTCGGCGAGCATCGCCAGCATCTCCTCCAGTCCGTACGCGCGCAGCCGGGCGGCCGCCAACTCGATGGCCAGCGGTATCCCGTCGAGTTGCTCGCACAACCGGGCCACCGCGACGCGGTTGTCGTCGGTCAGCGCGAAATCCGGTTCGGCCGCCCGAGCGCGCTCGGCGAACAGGGTGATCGCCTCGGATTCGGCCCCCTCCTCTTCGTCGGCGGCCGGATCGGGCAGCGAGAGCGGCATGACCGGATAGACATGTTCACCATTGACGCCCAGAACCCGTTGACTGGTCACCAGCACGCGCAATCCGCCGAGCGACCGCAGCAACTCCTCGACCAGCGGGCCGCACGACTCGACCAGGTGCTCGCAGCTGTCCAGCACGATCAGGGCGTCGCGATCGCCCCACGCGTCCGAGAGTCGGTCGACCAGGGCCCGGATCGGGTTGCGCCCGCCGGTCGGTTCGTCGCCGAGCCGGAGGTCGTCGGCGATCTTGTCGATGAGCAATTCCGGTTCGAGCACGGTTCCCAACTCGACGAGCCAGGTGTTCGCGTGCAACGGTGACGCCGCCGCCGCCTCCATCGCGAGCCGAGTCTTCCCCACCCCACCCGGGCCGGTGAGCGTGACCAGACGCGCCGTCGTCAACAGTGCGCCGACATCGGCGAGCGCGGCCCGCCGGCCGACAAAGCTGGTCAACTGCAGCGGCAAGCGCGGAGGTCGCGCGGTCCAGCCGGACGGGGAGCGCTCCCGCGCGGCCCTCGGCGCGGACGTGTCCCGCGATCCCGTCGTGCCGGGCAGGGCCATCTCGTCGATCGGCAGGCCGCTGCGCAGCTCGACCTCGCGCACCAGGTTTCCGAAATCCGCCGCGGTGTGCGGGCGATCGACCGGGTCGCGCGCCATCGCGGTTTCGATCAGCTCGCACGCGATCCCGGGCACTCCCTGCTGGCGCAGGTCGGGGAGGTGATTCGCGACGATCCGCAGGAACTGCGCGACAGCCTGCTCCCCCTTGCGTCGTTCGAAGGCGGCATGACCGGAGACAAGGCAGAACAGTGTGGCACCGAGCGCGTAGACGTCCGACTCGATGCTCGGCGGCCCGCCCTCGAGCACCTCGGGGGCGGTGAACGCCAGAGTGCCGGTCACGGCACGGGCGGTGGTCTCGAAACCACCGGTGGTGCGGGCGATGCCGAAGTCGGTGAGCTGCGGCTCGCCGTAGTCGGTCAGCAGGACGTTCGCCGGCTTCACGTCCCGGTGCAGAATCCCCGCACCGTGGGCCGTCTCGAGGGCGCCGGCCAGCTTTACGCCGACATGCAGGGCCTCCGACCAGGTCAGCGGCCCCTGTCGCTGGATTCTCGCCTCCAGCGAGCCTGCGCCGCAGAACGGCATCACGATAAAGGGCCGGCCGCCGACGGTGACTCCCACCTCGTAGACCGCGACGATGTTCGGGTGCCCGGAGAGCGTGCCCATCGCATATTCCTCGCGCAGGAAGCGTTCTCGATTCTCGCGATCGAGGGACGCCGATAGCACCTTGACCGCGACCGTTCGGCCGAGGGCACCCTGCCGACACCGAAGCACGACGCCAAAGCCGCCGCGGCCGACCTCATGCGAATCCTCGAATCCGGCCGCACTCAGTTCAGCAGCAACTGCCTCCACCGGATCGAATCCGGCGAGGTCCGCCTGGGTTGCCGGTGGGTCCGCATCGGCCACGGCACGCTCTCTCCTCGAACACCTGTGTCACTGCCTGCTGAGTGTTCTCTAGACTACCCGCGGGCTGCGTCCCGGACAGGCGCTCGGCGCGTCTGCATCAACCCTGTTTTGCCGCATCGAGGTCGGCCCCGAACTCGGCCTCGCGTGCCAGATGAGCGGGCCGACGCCGCAGCAGCGCCCACGCGATGCCGAGGACGCCCGCGATCAGCATTCGACGACGTTGACCGAGACGTTGACGGCGAGCCCGCCCATCGACGTCTCCTTGTACTTCGAGCTCATGTCCAGCCCGGTCGCGCGCATCGTCTCGATCACCTGGTCGAGGCTGACATGATGAGTTCCGTCCCCGCGCAACGCCATTCGGGCCGCGTTTATGGCCTTGCCCGCCGAGATCGCGTTCCGTTCGATGCACGGGATCTGGACGAGCCCGCCGATGGGGTCGCACGTCAGGCCGAGGCTGTGCTCCATGGCGATCTCCGCGGCATTCTCTACCTGCGCCGGCGTGCCGCCGAGGATCTCCGCGAGCCCCGCCGCCGCCATCGAGGCGGCGGACCCAACCTCACCCTGGCACCCGACCTCGGCGCCCGAAATCGAGGCGCGCTCCTTGTAGAGGGACCCGACCGCACCCGCCGCCAGCAGGAATCGGATAGCCGTGCCGTCCGGATCGGACTTGCCCATGGGCGTGTAGTGGGTGGCGTAGTGCAGCACCGCAGGAATGATCCCGGCCGCACCGTTCGTGGGAGCGGTGACGATCCGTCCCCCTGAGGCGTTCTCCTCGTTGACCGCCAGGGCCACCAGATTGACCCAGTCCTCGGCAAAGGCGGCGTCCCGGTTGGGATCCTCGCGACGTAGACGTTCGTACCAGTCGCGGGCCCGACGCCGCACGCGCAGTCCACCCGGCAGGTAACCCACCCGCGAAATACCCAGCTCGAAGCACTCCACCAGCACGTCCCTGATGTGTAGCAACCGGGTGCGCACCTCGGACTCGGGCCGGGCCGCACGTTCGTGCTCGAGCATCACGTCGCCGATCGAGATCCCGTGGCGCTCAGTGATCTCCAGCAACTCCTTCGCGGAACCGAACGAGAGCGCCGATGGGTTCGCCTGCGCCGGCGCCTCCGTCTCGAACTCGGTGACCACGAAGCCGCCGCCGATGGAGTAGTAGGTTTCCCGCAGCACTTCCCGCCCGTCGTCGTCGGTCGCGGCGACGGTCATCGCGTTCGGATGAAAGTCCCGAACGGTCAACGGATGCAGCACGATCTCGTCTTCGGCGAGATCGATCTCCCGGACGCCGCCCAGCATGATCCGACGGGTCTCCCGCAACGTCGCGAGGCGACGGTCCTTCTCCCGTGTCTCGATGGTCTCCGGTCGGTACCCCTCCAGCCCGAGCAGGATCGCGGACAAGGTGCCGTGGCCGGCGCCGGTGGCCGCGAGCGATCCGTAGAGGTCGACGCGGACACGGGCGACGGCATCGAGCACACCGAGGGAAGCGAGGGCCTCGGCGAACCTCCCGCCCGCCCGCATCGGGCCGACGGTGTGTGAACTGGACGGACCGATGCCGACCGTGAAGAGGTCGAACACGCTGATGGTCATGAGTCGAGGTCCTTCCGGATCATCGCAGCAAGTGCCGCAGCGCAGCGAGGAGCGGATGTAAGGGCCGCGACGGACAGCGCAGCCATGTGCTACAGCTCCGGGTAGAGGGGGTACTTGTCGGCGAGTGCGCGAACGTCGGTCGCCAGCGCCGACACGTCCGCCTCCGGCGCCGCGATCAACGCCTGGGCGATGAGGTCGGCGACCTTCTCGAAGTCCCCGGCGTCGAAACCCCTGGCAGCCAGGGCCGGCGTGCCGATTCGCAGCCCCGAGGTCACCATCGGCGGACGCGGATCGAACGGCACCGCGTTGCGATTGACCGTAATTCCGATCGCATCGAGGCGATCCTCCGCCTGTTGGCCGTCGATCTGCGCGTCCCGCAGGTCGACCAGAACCAGGTGCACGTCGGTCCCGCCGGTCAGCACGGAGATGCCGGCGCCCTGCACGTCCGGTCGACTCAACCGCTCCGCTAGGCGCTCGGCGCCGTCGAGGCAACGCTGCTGCCGCTCGGCGAACTCGGGCTGGGCCGCCATCTTGAACGCGGTCGCCTTGCCTGCGATGACGTGTTCGAGCGGCCCACCCTGCTGGCCGGGGAACACCGCCGAGTTGATCTTCTTCGCGATGTCGGCCTCGTTGGTGAGGATGATGCCGCCACGCGGTCCGCCGAGCGTCTTGTGGGTCGTCGACGTGACCACGTGCGCGTGCGGGACCGGTGACGGGTGCAGCCCGGCCGCGACGAGCCCGGCGAAGTGGGCCATGTCCACCATCAGGTAGGCGCCGACCTCGTCCGCGATCTCGCGGAAGCGGGCGAAGTCCAGATGCCGGGGGTAGGCCGACCAGCCGGCGATGATCAGCTGCGGCTTGTGCTCGCGTGCCGCCCGGGCCACCTCGTCCATGTCGATGAGGTAGTCGCTCGCCGAGACCCCGTACGCCGCAACGTTGTACAGCTTCCCGGAGAAGTTCAGCCGCATGCCGTGCGTGAGGTGTCCACCGTCGGCGAGGGACAGGCCGAGGATGGTATCGCCCGGCTTTATCAGCGCGTGCATCACCGACGCATTCGCCGTGGCTCCGGAGTGCGGCTGCACGTTGGCGAACTTCGCGCCGAAGAGTGCCTTGATTCGCTCGATGGCGAGCTGCTCGATCCCGTCGACGTGCTCGCACCCGCCGTAGTACCGGCGCCCCGGGTAGCCCTCGGCGTACTTGTTGGTCAGCACCGAACCCTGCGCCTGCATGACGGCCATCGGAGCGTGGTTCTCGGAGGCGATCATCTCGAGCCCGGTGCGCTGACGCTCGAGTTCCCTACCGATGAGTGCGGCGACTTCAGGGTCGAAATCCAGGAGGGTCTGGTCCAGGACGCTCATGCCACGACTCCGTTCTTCTCCGCGTACTGGGCGGCGGTCAGCAGGTCACCGGCGGCGGAGGGCTGCACGGCGAACAGCCAACCCTCCCCGTAGGGGTCGGAGGTGACCAGACTCGGGTCGTCGACAACGGCGCTGTTGACCAGGGTCACACGGCCGCTGACCGGCGGGTACAGCTCGGAGACGGTCTTGGTGGACTCGACCTCACCGCAGCTCTCGCCGGCGACTATGGTGGCGCCGACCTCGGGCAGGTCCACGAAGACAAGTTCGCCGAGCGAGTTGACGGCGATCGAGGTGATGCCGACTCGGACGGGATAGTCGGGGAGCTCGGCTCCCGGTTCGATGGCCACCCACTCGTGGTCGTCGGTGTAGCTGCGGTCGTCGGGCAGATCGGATGAGGACATGCTTGTACCTTCTCGAGGGTTCTCGTTGGTGACTGGTAGGTCAATGGTGTTCGGGCGCTGCGTGTTCGAGCACGAAGTGTTCGAGCGCTCCGGCTTCAGGAGCGGCGATAGAAGGGCGAGGGAGTGACTACGAAGGGTTCCTTCTTGCCGCGGACGTCGACGGTCAGCTCTGTCCCGGACTCCTGCAGAGCCGCATCCACGAAGGCGAGCGCGACCGGGTAGCCGAGCGTCGGCGAGAGCGCACCAGAGGTGACGACACCGACCGCCGTCCCGCCCGCCGCGTCGTACACGGTGTAGTCGGCGCGGGCCGCTCGTCGGCTGGTGCCCTTCAGTCCCACCAGCACCCGCTCGATGGGCCGCTCCGAAAGTTCCTGCAGCGCATCGCGTCCCACGAATTCCTTGCCCAACCGGACCACCTTGCCGAGTCCGGCCTCGTACGGGTTGGTGTCCAGGGTCAGCTCGTGACCGTACAGCGCCATGCCCGCCTCGAGCCGCAGGGTGTCGCGGCAGGCGAGACCGGCCGGCACACCGCCACGGTCCGCGGTCGCGTCGAGCAGTGCCCGCCACAGCCGCACCGCCTGCTCGTTGGGCACGTACAGCTCGAAGCCGTCCTCGCCGGTGTACCCGGTGCGGGCGAGCAACACGTCGATGCCGGCGACCGACGCTGGGGTGACCGCGTAGTACTTCAGCTCCGTTACGACTGCGACCTGCTCGTCCGGCACCAGTGCCTGCACGATGTCCTGGGCGGCCGGACCCTGCACGGCGATCAGCGCGGTCTGCGCCGACTGGTCGTCGACCTCGGCATCGAATCCCTCGGCGCGCGAGACGAGTTCACGTGTCACGGTCGGTGCGTTGGACGCGTTGGCCACGACCAGGAAGTGCTCGTCGGCGAGCCGGTAGACGACCAGGTCGTCGATCACTCCGCCGTCGGCGTTGCACAGCAGCGAGTACTTCGCCCGCCCGATGCCGATCTTGGAGAGTTCGCCGACAAGCGCGTAGTCGAGCAGCGCACCGGCGGCGGGGCCGGTGATCACGATCTCGCCCATGTGCGAAAGGTCGAAGAGCCCGGCAGTGCTGCGCACGGCCCGATGCTCGCTGAGCTCGCTGCCGTACTTGAGTGGCATCTGCCAGCCGGCGAAGTCGGTGAAGCTTGCTTCGAGGTCGGCGTGCTCTTCGAGCAGCGGAGATACGGGGGATGTCGAGACGGACGAAACGCTGCGCTCGCTCATGCGAAAGCCTCCTCGCGGATGTCGGCGTTCGCCGAGGTGCCGGTGTCGTTCTGGTTGGTCGGGGTTTCGAAGGCCTCGGGCGCCGGGCAGGAGCAGACGAGGTTGCGGTCCCCATGTACCCCGTCGATCCGACGTACCGGTGGCCAGTACTTCGCGGCGCGCAGGGAGGCGACGGGGAAGGCGGCCGTGTGGCGGGGGTAGGGCAGCGTCCACTCATCGGCAGTGACCTGCTCTGCAGTGTGCGGCGCCTGACGCAGCGGGCTGCGCTCCAGCGGCCACACCCCGTCGCTGACCAGATCGATCTCCTGCCGGATCGCGACCATCGCCTCGATGAACCGGTCCAGCTCGGCCAGATCCTCCGACTCCGTCGGTTCGACCATCAGGGTGCCGGTCACCGGGAAGGACAGCGTCGGCGCGTGGAATCCGTAGTCGATCAGTCGCTTTGCCACGTCCTCGGCGGTGACACCCGTCTCCCTGGTGATGGCGCGCAGGTCGAGGATGCACTCGTGCGCCACCAGACCCGACGGTCCGGTGTAGAGCACCGGGAAATGCGCGTCGAGCGACTTCGCGACGTAGTTGGCCGCCAGCACCGCGGTCTTGGTGGCGCTGGTCAGGCCGTCCGGGCCCATCAGCGCGAGGTATGCCCAGGTGATCGGCAGGATACCGGCCGAGCCGTAGTTCGCGGCCGAGACCGGCGCTCCCCCGTCGCCGCCGCCGAGTGGGTCCCCGGGCAGGAACGGGGCGAGATGTTCGCGCACCGCGACCGGTCCGACGCCGGGTCCGCCGCCGCCGTGCGGGATACAGAAGGTCTTGTGCAGGTTCAGATGTGACACGTCGCCACCGAATTTGCCCGGCTGGGCCAGGCCGACCAGCGCGTTGAGGTTCGCGCCGTCGATGTACACCTGACCGCCGGCCTGATGCACCAGGTCGCAGACCGTGCGCACGTCGTTCTCGTATACGCCGTGAGTGGACGGGTAGGTGAGCATGATCGCGGCGACCTTGCCCTCGTGGACCGCAATCTTGGTGCGCAGATCGTCGATGTCGATATTGCCGTTGGCCGCGGTGGCCACCACGACCACCTGCATCCCGGCCAGGACCGCCGAGGCAGCGTTCGTTCCGTGTGCGGATTGCGGGATGAGACAGATTTTGCGGCCGCTCTCGCCGCGGGACTCGTGGTATCTGTGGATCGCCAATAGTCCGGCCAGCTCGCCCTGAGATCCGGCGTTGGGCTGCAACGAGACTCGATCGTATCCGGTGATCTCCCCGAGCCACCGCTCGAGGTCGCCGATCAGCTCCAGGTACCCGCCGGTCTGCTCGGCGGGCGCGTAGGGGTGGATGCCGGCGAATCCGGGCCAGCTGATGGGCTCCATCTCTACCGCGGAGTTCAGCTTCATCGTGCACGACCCCAGCGGGATCATGGTGCGGTCCAGGGCGAGATCCTTGTCCGAGAGCTTCCGCAGGAACCGCAGCATTGCGGTTTCCGAACGGTGCTCGTGGAACACGGGGTGCTGCAAGAACTTCGAGGTGCGTTCGAGCTCGGTCGGCAGCCCGGCGACCGCGGTCGGCAGGGCCGTCACCATCGCGCCGAAGGCGGCCACGACGCGACGTACCACGTCGTCGGTGGTGCACTCGTTGCAGGAGATGCCGACGTGGTCGTCGTCCACCAGGCGCAAGTTGATGCCGAGGCGATCGGCATTGGCGACGAACTCCCTTGCCCGACCCGGCACCCGGACCTGCACGGTGTCGAAGAAGCGGTCGTGCACGATCTGGTGGCCGGCCGCCCGCAGGCTCTCGGCAATCGTCACGGCATGGCGGTGGACGCGGGTTGCGATGACGCGCAGACCCTCCGGACCGTGGTAGGCCGCGTACATGGCGGCCACGTTGGCGAGCAGTGCCTGCGCGGTGCAGATGTTGCTGGTCGCCTTGTCGCGGCGGATGTGCTGTTCGCGGGTCTGCAGCGCGAGCCGGTAGGCGGGCTGTCCGTCGACGTCGACGGAGACCCCGACCAGGCGGCCCGGGAGCATGCGCTCGAGCCCGGTGCGCACGGCCATGTAGCCGGCGTGCGGGCCGCCGAAGAACAGTGGCACGCCGAAGCGCTGCGCGGATCCGACCGCGATGTCGGCGCCCTGTTCTCCGGGCGGCGTCAAGATCGTCAACGAGAGCAGGTCAGCGGCCACCGTGGTCAGTGCGCCGCGCTCGCCCGCGGCCGCGATCAGCGGTGACAGGTCGCGCACGGCGCCGCTCGCGCCCGGCGCCTGGAACACCACACCGAATGCGTCGCCGTCCGGCAATTCACTGGAGAGATCCGCGACCAGCACCTCGATGCCGACCGACTTGGCACGCCCCTGGACGACCGCGAGGGTCTGCGGCAGGCAGTCCGCGTCGACGATCACCCGGTTCGCGCCGGACTTGGACTTGTTCGCCCGCCGCATGAGCAGCACGGCCTCCATCACGGCGGTGGCCTCGTCCAGCAGGGAGGCCCCGGCCACGGGGAGCGCGGTGAGATCCTCGATCAACGTCTGGAAGGTCAGCAACGCCTCGAGCCTGCCCTGGGAGATCTCCGGCTGATAGGGCGTGTAGGCGGTGTACCAGGCCGGCGATTCGAGCAGGTTTCGCCGCAAAACCGCAGGTGTGACGGTGTCGTGGTAGCCGAGACCGATCATCTGGACACGGGTCTGATTGCGGTCGGCGAGGGCACGCAGGTCGGCGAGGACCTGCGGCTCGCTCCGGGCCGCCGGCAGGTTCATGGCCTTCTCGCTGCGGATCTGGTCCGGCACCACGGCGTCGATGAGCTCATCGAGCGTCTCGTAGCCGAGTGCTGCGAGCATGTGCTGTGCTGCGGAGGCGTCGGGACCGATGTGACGCGAGGGAAAGTCGCTGGTAGAGGGCCCACCATTGGGGGCAATGCGGGTTTCGACTGGCACGAGGTGACTCCGGTTTCGCTCTGTCCGGACCGCACCGGACATCGACTAGGGGGCACCTCCCCGCTCTGTCCTGAAACCTGAGAGTTTGGGCATTGCCGCACTGCGGCGTTGCTCTTCACCTTCGGTAAGTACCGGCCTGCGGCCGTTCCTGTTCTCCAGAGTTGCCTCTGCGCTGCGGTACTGGGGCCTGAGAGATTCCCGGGGAGGAAGTTGCTCCTACGGCGCCTCGGAGTTCAGAAGTCTGAAACTCGGAGGTTCTCCCGCTGCGCGTCATCGGCGTCTTCAGTTGTGACTTGCAGAACAGTACACACTCCCCCGAGGTTTGTCTGCCACCGACCTCTCGGGACCACTCGACCACCGATCCCCCTTGCCAAAACGCATCAGCGTTTGGCATCCTCGGTCTGGAACTCGCTCAGGTGTGACCGCACACACCGAGCATTCGGCGTCCAGATACCAAGTCCCGCCAAGGTATCGAGGGCATGCCTCCTCTTCCCCTGCTGACACTGCTTCCGGCCGGCGTCGCTCGCGACGATCTACCGGATGGCGGCTCCTGGCTGTATGCCGAAACGGTGCGCCAGATTCGCCAGCAGAGCCCGGGCACCGGCGTAGAACCCGAGGCGATGGCCGCCGCCGATTCCCGGTAGATCCACGAAATGCGCCTTCAGCCACACAGCTTTCACATTCCACACCAGGAGTATTCACATGACCTCACGATCCGCAGACGTGGTCGTTCTCGGCGGCGGTTCCGGCGGGTACGCCGCCGCCATCCGCTCGGCCGAACTCGGCCGCTCGGTCATCCTCGTCGAGGAGAACGAGCTCGGTGGCACCTGCCTGCACCGCGGGTGCATTCCCACCAAGGCGCTACTGCATGCCGCCGAAGTGGCCGACAACGCCCGCACGGCTTCGCAATTCGGCGTCGATGCGTCGTTCGGCGGCATCGACGCAGAGAAGGTGCTCAGCTACAAGGACACCATCGTCACCCGGTTACACAAGGGCCTGCAGGGCCTGATCGATTCGTACGGCATCCACGTGGTCAACGGCCGCGGCCGGTTCGTCGCACCGAACGGCGTCGAGGTCGACGGCGAGTTGATCACCGGCACCGACGTGATCCTCGCGACTGGGTCGTACCCCAAGTCGCTGCCCGGGATCAGCATCGGCGGCCGAGTGATCACCAGCGACCAGGCCCTGACCCTGCCCGAGGTCCCCGCCAAGGCCGTGATCCTCGGCGGCGGCGTCATCGGTGTCGAGTTCGCCAGTGTCTGGGCGTCCTTCGGCGCCTCGGTGACGATCGTCGAGGCGCTGCCGCGGCTGGTCCCGAACGAGGACGAGGCCCTCTCGAAGTACCTCGAACGGGCCTTCCGGCGGCGCAAGATCACCGCCAAGACGGGCGCCCGGGTGACCGAGGTGGCGCGGGACGACGCCGGCGTGCGCGTCACCCTCGGGTCCGGCGACGTTCTCGATGCCGACGTCGTGCTGGTCGCGGTGGGTCGAGGTCCGAACACCGCGGCGACGGGCTACGAGGAGGCGGGCATCGTTCTCGACCGCGGCTTCGTCACCACCGACGAGCGACTGCGCACCGCGCTGCCGAACGTGTACGCGGTCGGCGACATCGTGCCCGGACTCCAGTTGGCTCACCGCGGATTCCAGCAGGGCATTTTCGTCGCCGAGGAGATCGCGGGCCTGAGCCCCGACCCGATCGACGAGACCGGCATCCCCCGCGTGACGTACTCACACCCCGAGGTGGCCTCGGTCGGCCTGACCGAGGCCGGGGCACGGGAGGCGTTCGGCGAGGAGATCAAGACCGTGACCTACGACCTCGCGGGCAACGGCAAGAGCCAGATTCTCAAGACATCGGGAGCAGTCAAACTCGTGGTAGCGCCGGATGATTCGGTGATCGGCGTGCACATGGTCGGCGATCGGGTCGGCGAGCTGATCGGCGAGGCACAGCTGCTCTACAACCTGAAGGCGAATGCGGGCGAGGCCGCGAAATTCGTGCATGCCCATCCCACGCAGGGCGAGGCGCTGGGCGAGGCGTTGCTGGCCGTCTCCGGCAAGCCCCTGCACGTACACGGGTAGCCCTACCCCGGTGGGGGGACCCGTCGGAGTCCACGAAAACATCACTGCAGCTGCGGTTGTCCCAACGCGCCCGCGAACGATGGCCGCAACTGGCTGGTGTCGATGTACGGTTCCGCGCCCAATTCGCCTACGTCACAGGATATCTCGCCGACGTCGAGACTCAGTCACTGATGCGGCTACGCTACGGCGGATGCGCGCCCGCCGGGGCCCGAAGACGCCCTGGACACCGCATGCGGCCGCTACCTCGGCCACCCGACAACCTGGACCTGACCCCCTATTCGACAGGCGTGTCCTGGGTGACGGTTCGGTGGCCAGTTGATTGTCGCGGCGTGGCTGGGTGGTGGCCCGGATCGCGGGTGGATGATCCGCGCGGGTTACTTCACATGTCTACTCGGACTTTGTCTCGGTCCTTGGAATTGAGAGCAGCTCGGCTGCCCGCACGGCCAGCCATAGCTCTGTCAGTGAGTTCGTGTCCGCCACGTCGCGGTCGGTGAGCGCCTCCACCTTCCGGATTCGGTACATCACCGTCTGCCGGTGGATGTGCATGGCCTGTGCGGTCCGTTGCCACGACCGTTGGTTCTGCAGAAACATGTCGAGGGTTTCAACGAGTTGCGACTGGTGCTTCTCGTCGTAGTCCAGGACCGGGCGCAGGATGCGGTCGAGCAGGGTCTGTGCGTCGGCCACGTCGGACAGGCCGATCCAGGGTACGGCGCTGCCGTACCGAGACACGACGATTCCCCGGCGTTCCGCGATCGACAACGCCCAGGAAGCCTCCCGGGCCGCATCCTGAAACCTGTTGAGCGAACCGATTTTCCCGCTTACTCCGATCCGGGCGGTCGGGCCGAGCGCTCGGATAAGCACGGCGTCGGTGTCGGGGCCATCGGGTACCAGAACATGGGCTGTGTCCATGCGGAGCCGGCACAGATAGGGCAGTGACCGCCGCCACAACGAATTGTGCAGGTCCAGCATGCGATTCGTGTCGTCGCTGTGGGCGGCGACCAGCACCGCGGACGCCGGATCCAGGCCGAGTTCGGCGAGCTGATCGGCGACAGCGGGAATGTCCATCCGCCCTTCGAGCATCTGAGTGAGTAATCCCGACTTGTACCGCCGCTCGTGTTCGAGCATGAGCCGTGTTTGGGAGAGTTCGATCGCTACGACGGTGGCCGCGTGCTGGAGTTGGATCGGGTCGACGCTGACCTTCGGATCGCTGAGCGCGACCAATGCGGCCCCCGCGTGCCGAGGGATGTCGGTGAGCATGGCCGCACGGTCACCGATGGACGGAAGGCCGTATGCTCCTCCGGCCACGTTCTTCGACGAGTCCGACAGTGCCGCGATGGCGTCGCTGACCGTCGGATCCAGCGGCGGCGAGTCCGGGAACCACGGCTCGCCGGTCGCGCGTTCGCATACCTGGATCTCACATCCCAGCTCGCGTGCCAGCGCAGACAATAGGGCTGCCGGGTCGGCGCCATGAGCGGTGCGGCGGCGGATCAGGTCATACATCCGGACCGTGCGACTCAGCCGCTGCGACTGATCGAGGAGGGTGGCCTCCGCGACGGCCCGCGAGATGGCGACGAAGGGCAGCGGATACCGGATCCACAACACCGGAAACCCCAGTTCGTCACTGACCGTCGAAACCGCCTTGGTAAGCGGCGGGCAGTACATGTTCTCGCCGATCCCGAGGCCGGCCACTCCTTTCGCGGCGAGCTGTCGCAGCAGGTCGGCCTGCGCTTTTGCTGATTTCGGAAACGACATACCGTTGGTCATCAGGAACTCGCCGCCGGTCACCCAGCGCCAGGGTTCGGGGAGATCGGTGACATGTGTCCACGTGACCTCACGTCCCAGACCTGCCGCTCCGGAGTGCACATCGAGTTGGAGGTGCGGGATCTCCGCGAGCTCGCCGATAGTGATTGCCACGATCACATCTTAAGCATCGGTGACCAAGCCGTTTGTGCGATCGAATAGAACAGATCGTCATTTTTGCGTCTTTGCTACTCGCGTCCAGGCACGGGTGGAGCGGTGTTCCGGCAGTGCCGGGGACACCGCTCCACCTTTCTGTGGACTGGAATCTCAGCGCCTTCGTGTTGGTGTCACCTCGGGCTCAAATGCTCGTATCCAGGGCTCATGCGCCGTGGTTGATCATGACGTGTTTGGTCCGGGAGAAGTCGTCGAGCGCGTAGAGCGAGAGGTCGCGCCCGTAGCCCGATCCCTTGAACCCACCCCACGGCACCTCGCATGCGAACACGAGGTGCGAGTTGACCCAGACGGTGCCGAAGTCGAGCCGCTTGGGCACGTCGAGGGAGAGGCCCGCGTCCCGGGTCCATACCGACGCCGCGAGTCCGTACGGTGTCTCGTTGGCCCTGGCAACCGCCTCGTCGGTGGTGCTGAACGATTCGACCGTGACGACGGGGCCGAAGATTTCCTGCTGGGTAATCGGCGCCCCGGCCGGCACGTCGCTGAACACGGTCGGTTCGATGAAGTAGCCGGGGCCGTCCAGGACCGCGCCGCCGATGGCCGCGTGCAGGCCGGCCGCCCTCGCCTCGGCAAGCGAGTCCCGTACGCGCTCGAAGTGTGGGCGGGAAACCATAGGACCGATTTCGACGTCGTCCCCGGCGGCCGGCGCGCCGACTACCAGCCTGCCGACTTCCCGAACCAGGAGTTCGGTGAACTCTTCCGCCACCGATTCGTGCACCAGCACCCGGCAGGCTGCACCGCAGTCCTGGCCCGCATTCCAGAATCCGGCGTTACGCACTCCGGCCGCGGCCGCACCGAGGTCGGCGTCGGCGAAGACGACAACGGGTGCTTTGCCACCGAGTTCGAGGTGGACGCGTTTGACCGAACGTGAGGCAGTTTCTGCGACTGCCTGGCCGCTGAGAACACTTCCCGTCACCGCGACAAGTGCGATGTCGGGGTGTTCGGCCAGGCGCTGTCCCACTGTGCGGCCTCGGCCGGTCACGATATTGACGATCCCGTCGGGGATGTGTCCGGCGACGAGCTCGACCAGCTTCAGTATCGACAGCGGGGTCTGTTCGGATGGCTTGAGCACCACGCTGTTTCCGGCGGCCAGAATGGGGGCGATCTTCCATGCGGCCATCAGCAGCGGATAGTTCCAGGGCGTGATCACCCCGACCACTCCAACCGGTTCGCGGAGAATGACCGAGGTGTGTCCTCGCGCGTAGTCTCCACCGGCCAGCGAAGTCATCGTCCGCCCCGCCCCCGCCATGAACCGGAAGGTGTCGATGGTGTTGGAGATATCGTCTTCGGCGACGCTGCGGGGCTTGCCGGTATTCGTGGACTCGAGCAGTGCGAGTTCTTCGCGGTTGGCTTCTACGATGTCCGCGATCCGAGAGAGCACCTCGGATCGTTCTTTCGGTGTGGTGCAGCCCCACGATTTCTGCGCCTCGACGGCCGCCGCCACGGCCGAATCGACATCCTGGACGGTTCCTGCTGGGACGGATGCGAGGACATTTTCCGTGGTCGGATCGAGGACGTCGATGACCTCGGTGGACGAGCTCGGGACAAACGATCCGCCGATGAAGTGGCGCGCGGGCGGCACGTCAGCGACCGGGATCTGACCTGGAGCGGGACGCCGAACGGTGAATTGCCCAATTTCAGTTGATGCCATGATCATTCGCCTGTACTTTCTGCGCCCGGTCCGGCGCCTGTAGGTAGGTTCTTCGTTTCGGTCACGCAGCGGTGGGGTGGTTCATGCGGGTGAAGCCGTGTCGTGGGTTCCCTACCACTGCTCCACCGCCGAGGCGACAGGTGCGGCGGAACGATTGCTGCGGCGCGCAAAAGCCGTGGCTGTGAAGTAGTAAAGCGGTGAGACGACAGCCAATCCGACGATGAACGAGATATCTGTGTTGCCGAGCATCTTGGCGATCGGTCCGATGAAGTCGGTTCCGATGATCATGAACGGGAGTTGTACAGCGACACCGACGAGGTAGCAGCCGACCGCAGGCCAGTTGACCCGGCCGTAGCGACCGCCGTCGCGCTTGTAAAAGTCCTCGACGACGTAGTCCCCATGCCGGACCAGGTAGTAGTCGACCAGATTCACGGCGGTCCACGGGACGAGCGAACCCAGCAGCAGAACCAGGAAGCTGTTGTAGGTGGCGACGAAGTCGCTGCCCGCGGTGAGTGCGACGCTCACGGCCAGCGCGCATAGTCCGGTGGCGATCAAAGCACGTTCGCGGCCGCGTGGATTGAAGCGCGGCAAGATCGTCTGCACAATCGTGATCGTGCTCAGCGTGCCGCAGTACAGGTTCATCGCGTTCGTAGCGGCGACTCCGATGCTGAAGACCACAACCACCACGACGCTGATCCCTGCGGTGGCCTGGGTCAGGGCGATAACCGGGTCGGTGTCGGGGAGCAGCAATCCGACGCCTGCCCCGAGGAACATCGGCAAAATCGAGCCGATGCTGGTGCCCCAGTAGCTCATCCAGAATGCCGGCCGCGAGCCCGTCTTTGCCGGCAGGTAGCGCGAATAGTCGGAAACATATGGGGCATAGGCGATCTGCCATACCGCACACGCCCCGAAGGTACTCAGGAAGCCGGCCAGCGTCGCGGTGCCCGTGCTGAAGAAGTCAGTGGGCACAGGGTGGACAATGAACGCCCAGACGAACGCCATCAGCAGAACCAGCCCCGACGCCCACGTCATGATGCGCGCATAGGCGTGGATCAGGGTGTAACCCCAGATGGTCGCGCAGACGCTGATCGCCGCGAGCACCACGATGCCGGCCTTACCGTTCAGGAAGGGTAAGGCTGATGCAAGGGATTCCCCGCCGAAGACAAGTATCGAGATGAAGAACCCGAGGTACATGAAGACGACGACTGCGACGATGAGAATCGATCCCAGCGAACCGAATTGGCCCTTGGTCTGCACCATCTGTGGAACACCCAGCCGCGGCCCCTGAGCAGAGTGCAGCGCCATGAAGATCGCACCGAAGAGGTTTCCTGCGATGACCGCCAGCGCGGCCGACCAGGCGGGCTGCCCGAAGAGGGTCGTCGACAACGCCCCGGTGACGACCGCCAGGATCATGATGTTGGTTCCGAACCAGATCGTGAACATGTCCCGGTTGCGCCCGTGGCGCTGGTCGTGCGGGATCGGTTGGATGGTGGCCGATTCGATCGTGGAGACAGATTCTTCACGCCCGCTGTGATTTTCACTCACTGCTGTTCCCTTTCGCTGGACCCGGGGCAGGTTTGGAGATTGTGGTGACGGGCTTGATCAGCGGATGACGAAGCCGCGCTCGACAACGTCGGCGAGAAGATCGACGTAGGAGTCCATGTCCTCGCGGGCCGGACGCGGTGCCGCGGCATAGGGCATGGCGGCCTTCACGGCGGGACTGAGGAAGTACGCGCCCGCCGTCAGCACCGTCAGCGCCTCGAACTGGTCGGGCCGGTGCGCCGCGAGCTCATCGAGAGCGGCTTCGGGGTCTTTGCCGGTGCACGAGGTAACCGCGGCGGCGAATGCTTCTGCGATATCAGGCCGGTAGCCGAGAACCTGGTCGAGCAACGCGTCGGGTACTCCGGCGGCGCTCGCCGAGGGCATGGAGCCGGACGCGGGAATCAGTGTGTCGGCGAGAAGCGCGAAGGTGCGGCGCTGGTCGGAGTCGAGCATCATCTTGTCCTTAGAACGCGGTCTGGATGCTGTGGCGGGTGTCGGCGAGGTGCCGCATCGAGCGCAGGGCAATCGCCATGATGGTCGCGGTCGGGTTCACACCCGTGGAGGTGACGAAGACGCTGCCGTCGATGATGAACAAGTTGGGTACGTCGTGTGCCCGACCCCACTGATCGACGACCGAGGTGGCGGGGTCGGTGCCCATGGTGGCCGTCCCGAGCAGATGCCAGGCGCTGTGGCGTACCACTGGGATCGAGTGGACTTCGACAGCCCCGGCGGCCTGATGCGCCTCGATCGCCCGCTCCACGTTGAATTTGAGCATTCGCTCACAGTTCTCACCGATGGTGTAGCGGATTTTCGCGGCCGGGATCCCGTCGGAGTCTGTGACGTCTGGGTCGAGCACGACAGCGTTGTGCTCGTCGGGCAGGTCTTCGGTGGTGATCCCCCATTCGGTGTAGCGCCCGAACGTGCGCTCGAGGCGGCTGTGGAAGGCGGGTCCGAAACCCCCACGCCAGTCCTGCCCCCGCTCCCACAGGGTGTGGGCGAGCGGGCCACCGGTCGGCATCAGGTTCCACTTCGCTCCCCGCACGAAACCGCGGTCGGTGTCGGTCTCGTAGAACTGCATCGACTGCAGCGCCTGTCCTGCCGGGCCGAGCCAGGTTTCGAGCTCTTCGTCGTAGGCGCCGTATACCGAGGCGTACGGGTGCGTCATCAGACGCTTGCCCACCAGCCCGGAGGAGTTGGCGAGGCCGTTGGGGAAGAGCGACGAGGTCGAGTTCAGTAGCAGGCGCGGTGTGCCTACACCGTTCGCGGCCATCACGGTCACTCGGGCCGCCTGGTGTTGCAGGTTCCCGTCGCGGTCGATGTACTCGGCGCCGGTGACAAGGCCGCGGTCGTTCACGGTGAGCTGGCTGACCCGGGCACCGGTGATCAGCACCGCACCCAGCGCGATCGCGTCACGCCAGTGTGTGAGGTCGGTGCTGGCCTTGGCTCCGGTCGGGCATCCGGATTCACACGCGCCGTAGCGCAGACAGGCCGGGCGGTTCTTGAAGTTGCGCGACGCGATGGCATTCGGTGCCGGCCACCAGTGCCAGCCCAGCTTGTCCATCCCTTTGGCCGCGACTACACCGTATTTGCCGATCGGCAGCGGCGGCAGCGGAAAGGTGTGCGGATCCGGATAGGCGGGGTCGCCTTCCAGCCCGGACGCGCCGATATGGTGGGTGACCTCGTCGTAGAACGGTCGCAGATCCGCATAGGTGAATGGCCAGTCCTTGGCCACGCCGTCGAGCGTCTTGACCCGGAAGTCCGACGGCATCGCGCGAACCCAGTGCCCGGAGAACATGATCGTGCTGCCGCCGACGCCGTTGAACATCAGCGGTTCGACCGGGCTCTCGGTGGCGTCGACCGGATAGTCGGCCGGGTTCTGGCGCACATTCGGGCTGGAGTTCCACTGCTTCAGGCGGGTGAGCTCCCAGGACGGTTTGTCGCCGGTGAAGTCGTCGGGCAGGTTCCAGTCTCCCTGCTCGAGACACACGACCTTCAGGCCTCTGCTGGCCAACTCGAGTGCTGCCACGCCGCCAGCTGCTCCGGCGCCCACGATGAGGACGTCGACTCCTTCGGCGGTGTCGTAGTCGATGTGCTGTGTGTTCATCGGCTGTGCTCCTGGTCAGCTCAGGCCCAGCCGAAGCCGGTCGCGCCCATGGGTCCTTCCCCGGATCGGGGTGTCACGAGCAATGATGCGTGGGTCACACTTCGCCGGCTAGCGTCGATCCGCAACAAACCGGCGAACCTGTCTTGTGCATACGCACAACGAGACGAAATGCGCAATTAACGCGACTTCGTGGCACGGGCCACCGCGGTGCCCCTTCGCCCCTCGACCCAACCGGCGGGCCAGGTGTGGGGCCGCGGATCGACCCCCGAAACACCGCCGGCGGACCTTCCCGCTCTCGAAGACACGCTCACAATTCCGCTGTTCGGCAGCGAAGACCACCCGGGGTTGGTCAGTGGCGATCCATGAACACCAGAGTGCGCGCCGCGAACGCATGGGGTCGCGGTGGATCGCTGCAGTCCAGGGCGAAATGGCTGGTGCGCGCGCCCATCCGGCTCTACCGAGCCGGGCTCGGATTCCTTTTCGGCACGCGGATTCTGATGGTGCAACACATCGGGCGCACATCCGGCGATCGCCGATTCGCCGTACTCGAAGTCGTCGATCGGCCCGCGCCGGGCGAGTTCGTCATCGTCTCGAGGTTCGGCACGAAAGCCCAGTGGTATCGCAATATCCAGGTACATCCACACGACCGGATCTCCTGAGTGGCTGCACTGACAATCTCTGCTGGTGGCCGCAGTCGCCCCACGCGGTCGCCGACGGTGAAGGCAGGGAGGGGGTCGCGGCTCAGAGTACTCCGACGACAGTGAGCACGGCGGGCAGGGTTGCGGTGGCAAGGATGGTTTGCACACCGGTGATGGAGGCCATGAGCCGTGAGTCGCCGCCCATCCGGGTGGCGAGAATGTAGGCGGAGGGCGCGGTCGGCAGGGCGCAGATGATGACGACGCTCGCCAGAGCGGCGCCGGTGACACCCACCGTGTGCGCGATCGCGCCAGCGGCCAGCGGCAACGCCACCAGTTTCAGCATCGAGGCCATCCCGATGTCGAGCGCGTCGCGTAGCCGGAATTGCAGGGTAATCGCCGCGCCCGCGGCCAGCGTCCCGGACAGCAGCGCCGGAGAGGCGAGCATGTCGACCGGCGCGGCCGCCACCACCGGAAGACCGATACCCAGCAGGTTGAGCGCCAGGCCACCGACGCAACCCAGGATGAGCGGGTTGGCGGCCAGTTCCCGCCAGGGCCCGCCCCGGTGCGCCGGTGACTCCTCGTTGCCGTAGATCGACAGCGTGGTCACCGAGATGACGTTCACCAGCGGAACCACCACCGCAGCAGCGATCGCGAATGTCGCCACCCCGTCCGCGCCGTGCAGCGCCGAGGCGAACACCAGCCCGATGTAGGTGTTGATGCGGATGCTGCCCTGCACCAGCGACGTCAGTTGCGGACCGTCGGCCCGCAGCACCCTTCGCAGCGCGATCACCAGCAGTCCGGTGCCGAGGATCGGGACAGCGAGCCCCAGAGCCAGCAGGCCGAGCGAGACCGACGTCAGGTCGGTGCGCGCGATGGAGCCGACGAACAGCGCCGGGGTGAAGACCCAGTAGCTCATCCACTCCAGGCCACGCCAGAATCCGGGATCGGTCACTGCCCAGCGGCGCAGGACCGCGCCGAGTACGAGAACGAGGACGACGGGAACGATCGCGGTGGTCACTAGATACACACCGTCCACCCTGATGTAATGGCTCTATGCAGTTCAACCATGACAATATGACGGGGGTCTACCTGGCCGCCGACATCGTCAACCTGCGTGCGAGGACGGACTGGTCGCTCGATGCCCTGGAGGCGGTGCTCCGGCACCACGACATCCGGCGGCCGGAGCTGTCGCCCGCCGCGGTCATCGCGCTGCGCCGCTGGGCGGTCCGGCTGCGAGCCGTCTTCGCGGCACCCGACGTCGAGACGCGCTGCCACGCGATCAACGGACTGCTCGTCGACGGCGCCGCGGGCGTCTACCTGACCACGCACAACGGATTGCGTCCGCACCTGCACTTCACCCCGGACGAGGACGATGTGGTCGGCCGGATCATGTCGGTTACCTCGGGGAGCCTCGCCATCTTCACGGTCGAGGCCGAGGGCAATCGGCTCGGCGCCTGCGGGCGATCGGGATGCCTACGCGTGTTCGTCGACACGAGCCGCAACGGTCGCCGCGCCTACTGCTCGACCCGCTGCAGCAATGCCGACGCCGTGGACCGGCACCGCCGTCGAGCCCGCCACAGCACAAGGCACCCAGCTCCCGCTGAATAATGCTCTAAGACGGTACAACACTGACATTCCCAGGCCACCGCTCCGGTATTGACCAGACGCACTGCCTGGACCATCGCCCACAGCTCGAGACGTCGAGCGGGGCCATCGCCTTCGCCGCAGCAACAGCGAAACGGCGGCGGCGCGCCCATCGTTGATGGGGGCGGCGCCGTAGATGCCAGCGACCCATGCGAACACATCGCTCGCCCAGTCGTCGAATCTGATGCACCACATGAGATTTCCAGTACTCGAAGTACTGGGGCACTCCGCACTTCCACACGGCTATGGGCAGGTGCAGACTTGTGGTGTGGAGGTATGTGAGACCACCACCGTCGCGCTGACCGCAGCGCCCCTGCCGCGGTCTCTGCGCCAGGCCCAGGCGTCGATGTCGCAGCGGCTGACGTGACCGTGCACGCCGGCGGGCCTGAGCCCGAGCCGCGCCGCCTGCTGAACGGCGTCTCGGACGTACGTGCGTTCTTTCACACCAACGCCGTACCGCTGTACTTCATCTCGCCGACCCCGTTCAACCTATTAGGCATCGACCGCTGGGTACGGAACTTCTTCTACCTGACGTACTTCGACTCTTTCGAGGGCGCACATCCGCGCGTGTTCGTGCCCCGGCGGCGCGACCGCAGGGATTTCGGGGGCATGGAGGACGTGTGCAACCACCTCCTGTGCGATCCCGAGACACTCGAGTTCATCGCGCACCGAGGGCCCGGTGGCAAGGCCTGCTTTGTGATGCTCGACGAGGAGACCCAGGCCCTCGCGCACAAGGCGGGGCTCGAGGTCATGCACCCGTCGGCGGCGCTACGCCATCGGCTGGGCTCCAAGATCGTCATGACGCGCCTGGCCGAGGAGGCGGGCGTGCCGAGCGTGCCCAACGTGATCGGACGGGTCGGCTCCTACGATGAACTGCTGACGCTCGCGAAGAGCGCTGGGCTGGGAGATGACCTCGTCGTCGAGGCCGCTTATGGCGACGCCGGCACGGAGACGTTCTTTCTGCGCGGTCAACGCGACTGGGACCATTACGCCGGTGACCTGGTCGAGCAGGAAGTCAAAGTCATGAAGCGCATCCGCAATGTCGAGGTGTGTCTCGAGGGCACCGTGACCCGGCACGGCACCGTGGTCGGCACCGCGATGACGAGTCTCGTCGGTTACCCAGAGCTGACTCCGTACAAGGGCGGCTGGTGCGGCAATGACATCTGGCGCGGGGTGCTGCCGCCCGAACAGACGCACGCCGTGCGAGAGATGGTGCGAAAGCTGGGCGATGTCCTGCGCCGCGAGGGGTACTGCGGCTACTTCGAGGTGGATCTCTTGCACGACCTGGACTCGGACGAGTTCTACCTCGGCGAGGTGAACCCGCGCGTGAGCGGGGTAAGCACGATGACGAACTTGACCACCGAGGCCTACGCCGATATGCCGCTGTTCCTTTTCCACCTGCTCGAGTACATGGACGTGGACTACGAGCTCGACGTCGAGGAGATCAACGCGCGCTGGGAGCGGGGCTATGGCGAAGACGAGGTCTGGGGTCAGCTGATGATCACGGAGACCTCGCCGGATCTCGAGCTCTTGACCGCGGCCCCACGCACAGGTGTGTGGCACCTCGACGACGACGGGCGCATCTCCTTTGCGCGCTGGGGCAACGACTGGGACTCGCTGGTCGACGAGTCCGAGGCCTTCTACATGCGCGTCGCGGCGCCTGGCGACTTACGTTGCAAGGGCGCCCAACTCGGCGTGCTCGTCACCCGCGGGCACCTGCAGACCAACGATTACCAGCTCACCGAGCACGCCCGGCGCTGGATCGAAGGCATCGAGGCGCAGTTCGCCTCAACACCCCTGGCGTCGGGTGCGGCGGCCACGCCGATCGTCTCGCGGCTCGTTGCACGAGCGTGAGCAGCGAGCTGCTCGACAAACCCGGCATCGAACGCGAGCGCCTGATCCAGGAGTTCCTGATGCCCGTGACGATCACCGTCACGGTGCGCCGCGCACTGCGACGCTCGGGCACAAGGGACCGATCAACGAATGTCGCGCAGTTGCCGGCGGGAGGTGATGCCGAGTTTGCGGAAGATGTTGCGGAGGTGGGCTTCCACGGTGCGCGGGCTGAGGAACAGGGTGGCCGCGATCTCCTTGGACGTGGCGCCGTCGGCGGCCAGGCGCGCGATGTGCACTTCCTGCATGGTGAGTGCGTCGGATGCCTGCGCGGTGCGGCGGCGGGCGTGTTCGCCGGTGGCGCGGAGCTCACCCGCGGCCCGGGCGGCGAAGGCCTCCGCGCCGAAGTCGGACAGCAACTCGTGGGCATGGCGCAATTCGGTCCGGGCGTCGCGGCGGCGTCCCTTGCGGCGCAACCACTCGCCGTACACCAGGTGGGCGCGACCGGACCAGATCCGCATCGGGCATGAGTCCAGCAGCGCGACGGCTTCCTGGTGGGCGTCCTCGTCCTCGTACAGCATGGCTCGCGCCCAGGCTTCGACGCCTTGTCCCCACGACTGCTCGCCAGCGCGTTCGGTCAGTGCCGCGAGCGCGGACCGGGCCACCGCCGCCTCGCCACAGTGCACCGCCGCCTCCACCAGTTCGGGCAGCGTCTGGCCGGCCAGGCCCAGATCGCCCGTCGCGACGGCCTCTTCGGCGGCCTGCAGCGCCGTGGGATAGTCGGCGAGGCCGTTGTGCAGGACCGCGGTGGCGTGCTGCACGCTGAGAGTCAGATGCGGTCCCACCGAGGCGAACAGCACTTCGGCGTCGGCGCGGCGGCCGCGCAGCGCGGCCAGGTGGATGCGCGGGTAGACCAGCGGAGCGGCGGAGGTGGCCTCGGCGATCGCCTCCTCCTCGGAGATCAGCTCCTGGGCCGCGCCGAAATCGCCGGCGTGCACGGCGACGGTGGCGAGCATGGCCAGCCCGATCCGCAGCGTGTGGAGCGAACCCGAACTGCGGCCGGATACGGCGGTCCGCGAGGCGATAGCACGTATCGCGTCGGGATCCCACAGTTCGAGGGCGAGCAGATAGCCGAGTGTGGGCCAACGACTCCAGACCTCGTCGCGATGGTTCGAGACGAGCGGGCGCAGCAGCTTCGTGGCGGCCGCGTGCCCCTCGGTGGTCAAGGCCACCATGCCGTCGAGGACGATATCGGCACTGCCGGGCCGCGCCGGGGCGCGCGGCGCGGCCGCCGCGGCCGCGATCACGCTGTCGAGGCCGCCGGTCAGCACGGCCGTCTCGATTGCGTCCACATAGCAGGCGCGGGCACGATCCGGTTCGTGCACAGCCAATTTCGCTGCGGCGCGGAGCAGGCGGACGGTGGGACGGTCGTCACCCCGGAAGCGAGCGAAGGAGATTCGGCCGCGCAGCAGGTCGATGCGGGGATCGTCGGGAGCGAGGGTCGACAGCAGCTCGTCGGCGGCCTCGAAATCCCCCGCGGACAGCTTGGCCTCGGCCGCCGCCAGCACCCGTTCGGCCCGCAGTGCCGGATCGAATGTCAGTGCGGCCGAACGTTCCAGGAAGGCCGCCGCGGCCGCCACCCCGCCGCGAGCCTGCGCGCGCGCTGCCGAACGAGCCAGGGCGTCGGCCACGTCTTCGTCGGGGCCGACGCTGGCCTGGGCACGATGCCAGGCCACGCGGTCCGGATCGGCGATCGGATCGCTCACCCGCGCGAGTGCACCGTGCGCCCGCCGCCGCTCGCGATCGGTCGCGGCCCGGTAGACCGCGGAGCGGGCCAAGGGATGTACGAAGCGGATCCGGGTGCCGAATTCGACCAGTGGCACCTCGTCGTCGGCGGTTGTCTCGATGCCGAGCAGCTCCGCCGCCCGCCACAGCAGGCACGGATCGCCGACGGGTTCGGCGGCGGCGACGGTCAGCAGCAGCCGGACCCGGTCGGGCAGCACCTCCAGACGGGCGCGATAGCTCCGTTCCGCCGCCGCCGGGGCGGGCAGATCGAAATCTCCAGTGAGACCGGCCAATTCGGTGGTTCCGGGCAGTTCCAACAGGGCCAGCGGGTTGCCACGCGCCTCGGCTAGAATGCGGTCGCGGACCCGATCGTCCAGCGGACCGCGCAGCGCGCGAGCCAGCAGGGCACGGGCCGCGGTATCGCTGAGCCGCGGTATCGCCAACCGCGGCAACAGATTCAGATCACCCGCATCGTCGCGCGCGGCGAAGACCATCGCCACCCGTTCGGCATCCACGCGCCGGGCCACGAAGGCCAGTGCATGGGCCGAGGCGCGGTCCAGCCACTGCGCGTCGTCGACGAGACACAGCACCGGCCCGTCGTATTCGAGCAGCAGCCCGAGCGTCGCCGCACCAACCAGGAACGGGTCGGGAGTTCCGACCTCCATACCGAACGCGATGCGCAACGCCCTGGCCTGCGCGGGCGGCAGCCCGTCCAGATGCGCCAGGGCCGCCGCGCACAGCTGATGCAGCGCCGAATACGGCAGTTCCGTCTCGAATTCGGCGCCGCAGGCCCGCATGATCACGAAATCGGCGGCCGCTGCACCGAGGTCGGCCAGCAAGGCGCTCTTGCCGATGCCCGGCTCGCCGTGGACCAGCAGGGCACCGCCCCGCGACCGCCTCGCCTGGTCCAGAAATGCACGCAGCCGCGCCGTCTCATCCCGGCGCCCGATCAACGAATCCATACACGGTGCATCATGCCGGACAAATCGGTCGGCGGCACGACGGAGTAGGTAGACGGAGTAGGTAGGAATCACCGACGCGAGCGAACCGCGGCGCGCACCAGGCTGACGGGCATGAGAACACGATGGCTGCCACTGGCGGTGCTGGCTACCGCGCAGTTCCTCGTGGTGCTCAGCACCTCCATCGTGAACGTCTCCCTGCCGCAGATCCGCAGCGGTCTTGGCGCATCGGCGACCGGCCTGTCGTGGGTGGTCAATGCCTATGTGCTGGCGTTCGGAGCGCTATTGCTGCCGGGCGGGCGCTTCGGCGACGCCTACGGTCTGCGCCGCGTATTCCTCGTCGGTGCGGGCATTTTCGCGGCTTCCGCAGCGGCCGCGGCGATCGCGCCCGACATTGCCGCCCTGATCGCGGCCCGATCGGTGCAGGGGCTCGGCGCGGCGCTCATGGCACCGACGGCGCTGGCCCTGGTACTCACGCTGTACCGCGATTCCCGGGACAGTGGCGTGGCGTTGGGGGTTTGGGGTGCGGTATCCGGTGCGGGCGGCGCCGCGGGTGTATTGCTGGGCGGACTGCTCACCGATCGCTTCGGCTGGCGGTCGGTCTTCTTGTTGGTCGTTCCCGTCGCATTGGCCGTTCTGCTGACGACGTGGCGGTTGGTCGAGCCGAGGCCCGCGGTCGGTGGGCGACCGGATGTTCCGAGTGTGGTCACCGCCACCGTCGGGCTCGTCGCCCTCACCTACGGGCTGTCGGGCCACTGGACGGCGCTGGCCGCGGGACTGATCCTGTTGGTGGCCTTCGCCTTTCGGCAGCGGCGCGTGGCCGACCCGCTGCTGCCGCCGCGGATGGCGCCGGTCGCGTGGCCCAACGTCGCGATGGCGCTGCTCGGCGCCGTCTGGCTGGGATTGTTCTACTACCTGCCGCTGTATCAGCAGCACACCCTCGGCTACACGCCGTTACGCGCCGGGCTGACCCAGCTTCCGCTGGCGCTGATGATCACCGTCTCCTCCTGGGTGGCGGGCCGGCTTCCGAGCCGCGCCACGCTGCCGGTCGGCCTGCTCATGCTTGCAACCGGTCTGGCCTGGCTGGCCCGGACGCCATCCGTTGCAAGCTTTCTCATCGATCTGCTCGGTCCCACCCTGCTCATCGGGGCCGGAATGGGCGTGGCCTTCGTCCGGATCACCGCGTTGGCCTCCGCCGGAGTTCCGGCCACCGACAGCGGGCTGGCGGGCGGCCTGGTGAATGCGAGCCGCCAGCTCGGCGGCGCCGCCGGCCTGTCCTTCCTGACCGTCCTGCCCACCTTCGGCGCGGTCTTCCTGACCTGTGCCGCCATCACCGTGCTCACCCTCATCACCGTCACCGGAAAGGCGATATCGATATGGCACAACCACCCAGGCCCTATGTCACCGGGCACTACGCACCGACCCCCGACGAGCTCACCGCATTCGAGCTGACCGTCCACGGAACACTGCCCGACGACCTGGACGGCCGTTACTTCCGCAATGGTCACAATCCCAAACCGGGTGTGACACCGACCCATTGGTTCCGCGGTGCGGGGATGCTGCACGGTATCCGGCTGTCCGGCGGGCGCGCGCAATGGTACCGCAATCGCTGGGTCAAGACGCCCTATTTGGACGGGGTTCCGTTCACGGGCACCGAACTCGAGGTCAGCGCCGCCGCGACCAATATCATCTTCCACGGCGGACGCTATCTGGCGCTGCAGGAGGCCAACCTGCCCTGGGAAGTCACCGGCGAACTGGACACGGTCGGCGTCTACGACTTCGGCGGGAAGCTGACCAGTTCGATGACCGCGCATCCCAAGGTGGATCCGGTCACGGGAGAGCTGCACTTCTTCTCCTACAGCCCGTTCCCGCCCTATCTGATCTACTACATCGCGGACGCGTCCGGCGAGATCATCCGGGCGACCACGATCGACGGTGCAGGGCCCTCGCTCATGCACGATTTCGCGATCACCCGTGAGCATGCCGTATTCCTGCATTCCCCGGTCGTCTTCGATCCCGCCGAGCACTCCGGAATCCCCTACCGCTGGCACGACGACGCGCCGTTCCGGATCGGCGTGCTGCCCAGGCACGGCTCGGGAGAGATCAGCTGGTTCGACATCGACAGCCAGGCGGCCATCCTGCACGTCGCCAACTCCTATGTCGACGACCGTGGACGCGTCGTGCTCGAATGCCCGCGCTTCGACCGCTCGGCCTGGGAAACCTCCTGGAAATGGTGGATCGCCGCCCCGGGCTACCCCGACACCCCCGGCGTCGGCACCACGCTCCATCGCTGGATTCTCGACCCCGCCACCGGCACCGCGACCGAGGAGGCGCTGGACGATCTGGTCGTCGAATTCCCCGCCATCAACGACGATCTGACCGGAGCACCGAATCGCTACAGCTACGCGGTCGCTTTCCCGGGAGCCGGACTGACCGGCTATCACACAGTCAAATTCGACACCCGGACCGGCGAGCGACAGCTGTTCGCGCACGGACCGGCACGTATGCCCGGCGAGGCCGTCTTCGCGCCCGCCGCCGGGGCGACCCGCGAGGACGACGGCTATCTGCTCACCGTCGTCAGCGATATCGAGGCCGACGCGTCCCAGTTGCTCATCCTCGACGCCTCGGATCTGTCCGAGCCGATTGCCACCGTCGATCTCCCGCAGCGAGTGCCCGCCGGCATCCACGGGCACTGGATCCCGGCCCAGAGCTGAAACCACCGCTCGACCAAGGATTTTCGTCATGGAATCAACGACCGGCAGCACTGTCGGGCAGCTGTTCTCCAGCTGGCTCACCATCTGGAACGGCGACTACAGCCCCGCCGACGACATCATCGCCCCCAACTTCACTGTGCATGCCGCGCTGCTCGACGGTGGTGACGGCAGTGCGGTGCGAGGCCCGCAGGGATTGGTCGCGTGGATCGCACAGACTCGGGCCGCCTTCTCCGAGTTGGTGTTTCAGGTGGAGGTGGGTCCGATCGTGGACGGTGACCGCTGCGCGGTCCGGTGGATCGCCACCGGAACCTACGGCGGCGGGTTCCCCGGCGCGACGGCAACGGTAGGTGCCGCGATCCGTTTCGCGGGCACCGACGTGCTGCGCGTCGAGGACGGCAAGTTCGCGGAGTACTGGATCAACTCCGATATCCACGTGCTGCTGGCCCAGCTCGGCGTCTCTACCTGAACTACTCCAGCCAGCTCCTTCGCTGGTAGCAACGATCCGGTTCCTCGTCCTCCTCGGGTGCACGCCGTCGCGGATTCGGCGTGGGAAGTGGTCATTCGAGGGTGTCGCGTCGCGCTTGGACCGGAGAGTTGTTCTCCAACGGGCCGTGTCAGCGACGGATCTGTGCGCCTCGGCTAGGGCCTGTGTCGAAGTGAGTTGAGCGGTGGTACCGCTGCTGAGCTGCTCCCCGGAAGTTGGACTGAGAAAATCAGTTCCGATCTCCGGGGAGCATTCTTATGTGTGCGGAAAGTTCGTTGTCCGAGCGATCGGCCCACACCGCTTGTGCACTCCGCACCGCAGACCCGGGCCCCCGACACGGCTGATGGCGCCTCCGGGCATAGCGATGCCGTGCTTCGCGGACATCAGCACAATGCAGATGCTCCAGAAGTATTGGGGCGCTCAGCTTCTGCGCCGACCGTTTGCTCCTTGCGGGATCCAGGGGATCACGGTGCCGCGTCGGGTTGCGACTCGGCCGCGATCGACCTCGCTGTCAGGCGGTACTGCGATATGGCTCAGGACAGTGCGTCCGGCCGCCGGCCGCCAAACAGCACCCCGCACATAAATGGGATTCAGGTTCCATTAGTCGTGCACTTCTGATACCGTCGGACATCTTAATGGAACTCGTGACCCGTTAGCCTGGCGAGGCTCTCGGATTGCGACCAATCACGAAGTCGAGGGATCGAGATGGTGCAGAAATCGCTGAGCGTTGCTGGGGTGCTGGCAGCCGTCGCGGCGGTGGCGGCGGCGACTCTGTCGGCATGCGGCGCCGACCACGGCGGCTCGATATCGAACGGTATGGAGCAGTCATGGTCAGCGGCCTGGTCGGCGGCGATGCAGCGGCCATCGGCCGGATTCGGCCCGAACTGGTCCGAAGAGGGATTCTCTGGACAGACCATCCGTCAGGTGGTGCGAGTCACCAACGGTGGCGGCAACGCGAGGATCCGCTTATCCAACCGGTTCGGTGCGAGCCCACTCGAAGTAACCGGCGCGACCATCGCCCTTGCCGCCAACGGTGCGGCGACCCGGCCGGATTCGCTGCGGCCGTTGACGTTCGACTCATCCGAGCATGTCGTTATTCCTGCCGGTGCAGAAGTAGCAAGTGATGCAGCGGAATTGCGAGTAGCGCCGCTCGAGTCGGTAACGGTGACACTCTATTTCGCAGGCACCACCGGCCCTGCCACTTTCCACTCACAGGCGTGGACCGACACATACCGCTCGGCCGGAGATCACGTGACCGATACAGGCGCGACAGCTTTCGGCGAGCACACGAAATCCTGGTATTACCTGACCGATGTCGAGATGTCGGATGGTCCGGTCCGGCGAGACACCGTCGTAGCGCTCGGCGATTCGATCACCGATGGTTTCGCCTCGACCGCAGGTGCCAACCGCCGCTATACGGACGCACTCGCCGACCGACTGGCGCTCGCGGGCAAGCAGCGCGCCGTGCTGAACGAGGGCATCGGCGGGAACCTGGTGGTCAACGATTCCGCTTGGTACGGAGACCGTGCCGCTGCTCGGTTCGAGCGCGATGCCCTCGACAAACCAGGAGTGCGCAGCGTGATCGTCCTCGAAGGTGTCAACGACATCGGGTTCAGTGAGACCGATCAGCCAACGTACAAACCCAGCGCGGACGTCTCCGCCGATCAAGTCATCGCCGGATACCGTGCGCTGATCAAGAAGGCTCATGAACGCGGCATCAAGGTCGTCGGCGCGACGATGCTGCCATTCGGTGACTCGGACCACTACTCCACCCGGTCGGCCGCAAAGCGCCACGCAATCAACGATTGGATCCGCAATTCCGGTGCGTTCGACGGAGTCGCGGATTTCGCCACGGCGATTGCCGATTCGGTCGACACGGAGAAGATCGCTCCGATCTACGACAGCGGCGACCATCTACACCCGAACGACGCGGGGTACCACGCCATGGCCGCGGCAGTCGATATCGACAGGTTGTGATGCCCTTGCGCCCGTATCCGTTGCGGGCATCGTCCAGCACGGCCGAGGCGACGTGCGTCAAGGCCATGCTGATGGTCGAGGGCACCGACAGAAAGGCCTGTTCCCCTGTCGCTGCGGATATCGGGCCAAGTCGTCGAAGTCGATCAATTCTGAAGGGGGACAGGTCCGTTCGTATTCGCTCCCACCGCTCCGTCGAGGAGTTCTACGTGAAAGTTCCTACCGAGGTTGCCAAACGGCTGGATGTGACGTTCCCTGACCGTTTCTGGAAGATTGCCGAGAATTGTCCAATCGGATCCCGCATCGTTGAGCGGCGGATCGCAACTACTCCGTCCGGCAGTAGTTCGGCGTCGTGACCATGTCGCAACATATCTGGATTTTGTGTGACAAATCCCTGCTTATCAGTGTTGGAGAGCGGGTCTGCCAAGCTGACGCGTACTTGTTCGACGACCCGGTCGCATGACCCGATTCCGGGTAAACTCCGATTTGCCCGGTGATGTCCGACGGCGAACGCGATGGAGTGACGATGAACATTTCCGATGGCGTGGTGGACATGATTACCTGGACGGCCGACGCGACCACAGCTGCGGCCGGGGCCGTGAGCGGCGCCGCCGTCAATGGCGTGATCGGCGGCGTGCAGGGTGTCGCGGCCGGTGTGAAGAACGGGCTGAGCAGCGGTAGCCACTCAGCACCGGCGGCCGCGCTGACCGTCGCGGCGATCGGCGCCACGGGTTTGGTGGACTGGCCTGTGCTGCTGACCGTCGGAGGCGCCGCACTGGTGGTCCGGCAGATCGGTCAGCGGTCGAGCAGGCGCTCGTCGCCCGACGGCGGCGGTCGTCCCGCACACCGCGAGCCGCACTCGCAACAGGACCGAGCGCCCCGCCGAGGCGACAAAGGTGGTACCCCAGCCCACAAGGGTGGTACCCCCGCGCAGAAGGCGGTGGCCCGGCCGCGACGCGCGCCGAGTACGCGTTAGCCGTCGCCGATGGACCTGAGCCGATTGATACGGACCTCCGGGTCACTGCCCCTACGCGCTCTCAATACGGGTGTGCGGTCCGCTGCGGTCGTCACCGCGGTGGGCGTGGACCTCGTGACCTTGCCGGTGCGCACGATGCCCGCGGGCCGGGTGGTCGAGGCGATTACCGCTGTCACGTCGGAATTGCTCGGCGGTCAGCAGGCCCGGCGCCGTTGGCGCGGCGAGGAACGATGCTGGATCGAAGTGCGTGGCCTCTCCGAGCGCGAGCCGGACCACGATGCGGGCCCGGCGGTACTCGCCGCCCTGCGCGCGCATCCTGAGGTGATCTCGGCGACGCTCAACTACCCGCTATCGCGCGTTATCGCAGAGGTGGGCGACACGGCGTCCGTGGACGAGCTGTGTGACGTAGTGGCCGCTGCCGAAAGTCGGCACCCCGGATTCGCTCACACACCGATCGACCTGCCCGCTGACGGCATCGTGCTCGCTGGCAACTTGGTCTCGGCGGCGGTGAATGCCGTCGGGCTGAGCGTCGCGCTGGCCGGGCGGGTGGTCGGTTTGGGGCGGCTACCGACGGGGCTCAACGCCGTTGTCGCGCTCATCGACTACCAGCCTCGGCTGCGTCGCGCCGTCGAACAGCGCCTCGGCACCAACGCCGCTGATATCGCGATCGCGCTTGCCATGGCCGCCGCAAACACCGTCACCCAAGAACCGGCATCACTGGGCGTCGACATGTTCATCCACCTCGCGAAAGCCGCCGAGACGCGCGCCGCGGCCACCATCTGGCAACGCCGCGAACCCGGGCTGGCGCCGCACGCAACGTGTGTCGACGGCGTCCGGTCCGATGATCGACCGGAGCCGCTGCCACCGGGGCCCGTTGAGCGCCACGGAAACCGCAGCGGACTGGCGCAGGCGGCCGCCGCACCGGCGGCCGGCATTCTCACCGCCGACCTCACCACCGCCGCCACCGCCGTCATGGTCGCCGCGCCCAAAGCGGCCCGCACCAGCCGCGAGTCGTTCGCCGCAACATTCGCGCGCGGCCTGGCCGACCGGCACGGCATGCTGCCCTTGCGGCCCCAGGCGTTCCGGCGCCTCGACCGGATCGATGCCGTGGTGCTCGACCCTCGGGCATTGTGCTGCGACGAACTGCGGGTTGTGCGCATCCGCGATGTGCCCGAGCACGAACGGGTGGTGGTCTGGCAGTGGGCGCAGGACCAATTGGCCTGCGGCGCATTACAACCCGGGTTGCAGCCGGTGACACGGTCGGTGTCCGGCAATGGCAGGCGCAGCACAGTGCTGGTGCGCTACGCCCATCATCCATTGGCGTCGGCGGTGCTCGGCGAAGTGCGCCGCAGCGGCGCCGCGCTGGTGTCGGTCGACGTCGACACGCTGGGCGACCTGCGCTCGTCCTTCGACGACCTCGATCCGATGAACGGGACCATCGACGCGGCGCTCGCCCACACGGTGCACCGGTTGCAGCGGGAGGGCCGCACGGTCGCGATGGTGTCGAGTGCCGCAGCACAGGCACTGGCCGACGCCGACGTCTCGATCGGTATCACCGCGCACAGTCCGCCGTCGTGGCATGCCGACGTGCTCGTCGACGACCTGGACAGCGTGTGGCGGATCGTGCACGCGCTGCCCGCCGCACGTCGAGCCAGTGAACGCGGTGTCGAAATCGCGACCGGCGCTTCGCTTTTGGGTGCGCTGCTGATGATTCCCGGGGTGCGGGGCCGCGGCTCGGGTCCGGTCACGGCAGGGGCCGCCGCCGGCACATGGACGGGATACCGGCTCGCCCGCGCAGCGCTCGCGGCGCCACCGCCGCCTGCCGCGAGCGTGCACGAGTGGCATGCCATGTCCGTCGAGCAGGTGCATCGCATGCTGCCGCCGCCGCAACCCTCCCGAGCGCCAAAGGAGTCTCGGCTGGCGGCCGCCGCCCGCCCTGCGCAGTCGGTCATCGATCCGGTGCGCCGGGCAGTAGGGGATTTCGCCGGCGCGATGCGCGACGAGCTGTCCGACCCGTTGATCCCGGTGCTGGCGGTGGGATCGGCCGCCAGCGCGGTGCTGGGATCCCCCGTCGACGCGATCCTGGTCGGGTCGGTACTCGCCGGTAACGCGGCCTTGGCGGCGACCCAGCGGATTCGGGCCGAACGGCTGCTGCGGCGACTGCTCGCCACGCAGGACCCACCGGCCCGCAAGCTGGTTGGCGCCGATCGCTACGCGACGGTCCATGCCGCCGACCTGAGCCCCGGAGACATCATCGAGGTGCGACCCGGTGAAGTGGTGCCCGCCGACGCGCGGCTCACCCACGCACCCGATGTGGAAGTCGACGAGTCGTCATTGACCGGGGAGTCGCTGCCGGTAGCCAAGCAAGTCGAGGCCACACCAGCAGCACCCGTCGCCGAGCGGGCCTGCATACTCTTCGCCGCCACGACCGTGGTCGCGGGCACCGCGACCGCGATCGTGACCGGCGTCGGTGAGCAGACGCAGGCGCGCCGAACCGCCGCGACTCCGCCCGCGGACAGTTCGGCAGCCGGCCTGCAGGCCCAGCTCAAGGATCTGACGAACAAGGCGTGGCCACTCAGCCTTGCCGGCGGGGGCGTGGTCACCGCGCTCGGGTTGCTGTGGCACACCGGTCTGCGGCAGGCCGTCCGTGGCGGTGTGGCCGTCAGCGTGGCCGCTGTTCCGGAGGGGCTGCCGCTGGTCGCGACGCTGGCTCAGCAGGCGTCGGCGCGGCGGCTGACCCGCGCGGGCGCGCTGGTGCGCAGTCCGCGATCGGTCGAGGCGCTCGGCCGTGTCGACGTGGTGTGCTTCGACAAGACGGGAACGCTCAGCGAGAACCGGCTGCGGGTGACGACGATATTCGCCGCGAACGGATTGTCCGACGACGATGTGCTCATCCACGCCGTCCGGGCCACGCCGCTCGCCAACGGCGAGCCGCACGAACATGCCACCGATCGCGCGGTCGCCGAGGCCGGGCGGCACCTCGACCGCGGCGGGTCGGCGGTGCATCTGCCGTTCCGGTCGGGTCGCCCGTTCTCGGCATCCGTGGGCGGCGAGATGTTGTCGATCAAGGGTGCGCCGGAGGTGGTGCTCGCCGCGTGCGCGGACGCCGACGAGGAGGTGCAGCGGCAGGTGCGCAAGATGGCCGCCGAGGGGCTGCGGGTGATTGCCGTAGCCACACGGGGGCTTTCGGCATCGCAGGCGCGATCGGTACGTGACGATGCCGACGTCTTCGCCGATTTATGCGGCGACGGACTGCGGTTCGCCGGATTGCTTGGACTGTCGGACACACCGCGCGCGGACGCGAACGAAGTGCTGGCCGAGTTGGCCGACAGGGGTATCGGGGTGCGTCTGATCACCGGTGACCACCCCGTGACGGCCGCTGCGGTCGCTGCCGCGGTAGGCCTGCCTGTCGACGACGATCAGGTGATCAGCGGTCCCGAATGGGAGGCGTTGCCCCGGCGCGATCAGGAACGGGCGGTGCAGAGCCGGCGGGTGTTTGCACGAATGTCACCCGAAAACAAGGTGCAGATCGTCGAGACAATTCAGCGACTGGGTCACGTATGCGCCATGGTCGGCGACGGCGCCAACGACGCGGCGGCCATCCGCACCGCAACCGTCGGCATCGGCGTGGCCGCGCACGGCAGCGACCCGGCCCGCATTGCGGCGGACGTCATGCTGCTCGACGGGCGGATCCGCTCGCTGCTGGACGCCCTCGACGAAGGCAGGCAACTGTGGCGGCGCGTGCAGGCGGCAGTGGCCGTGCTGCTCGGCGGCAACGCGGGCGAGGTGGCTTTCGCGATCGCGGGCACCGCGTTCACCGGCCGAACACCGCTGAATACCCGCCAATTGCTGCTGGTCAACATCCTCACCGATGCGCTGCCGGCCGCAGCTCTTGCCATCAGCCCGCCCAGTGCCGCGCTGCGTCATACCGGTCGGGGCCCCGACCGAGCCGCATTGTGGCGGACGGTGGCGGTGCGCGGTGCGACGACCGCCTCCGCCGCGACGGCCGCATGGGTATTGGCACGATTGACGGGCCGGCGGCGGCGAGCGTCGACGGTCGCACTGGTGGCGTTGGTCGCGACGCAATTGGGGCAGACGCTCATCGACTCGCGCAGCCCGCTGGTGGTCTGCACCGCGGCCGGCTCACTGTTGGCACTCGGCGCGCTGATCAGCACACCGGGAGTGAGTCAACTGCTCGGCAGCACGCCGCTGGGGCCGATCGGTTGGTCGCAGGCGTTGTCGACGGCCGCCGTCGCGACCGCCGTCGCTGCCGTCGCTCCGCGTCTGTTCGCCGCGCAGGATCGACAGCGGGATGATCAGTCGACGATCTCGATGACTCCAAAGCGCCACAGCACCGCGTACAACTCGCGCAACGGCACGGTCAGCACCTGCGTCAGCGCACCCGCCAACGGATCCGAGCCGGCTCCTACACCATTTGTCATCACGCCAGACACGGTGCGGAAGTCAATCGTCGAACTCTCGAACACATCATGACCGGGAGGCAACAGATGGCCGAAAAATCGGCTACGAGCCACCGAAACGCCGTCGATCGGGTGGTGGCCGCGCACAGTTTCGCGGTGGACCTGCCGGTGGTAGGTCGGGTGCGCATCCCTCCGCCCGAGCATTTGGCATATTACGGTGCACTCGGCGCGCTGGCCGTGGCAGAAATCATCGAATGGCCCGTCGCGCTGGTCCTCGCGACCGGTCATTGGCTGGTGGAGAATCAGCACAATCGCCTCGCACACGAGGTCGGCGAAGCCCTCGAAGAGGCTTGACCGAATGGCGGGCCGCTGTCCAGCCCCACGACGCCAGACCAGCGGGCCGCCACACTCCCCCATCAGCGTCACCCGCGACATCTGCCAGCCACGAGGGTGGGGGCCATGGGTTTGACGTTCATGGTGTATTCGGGGGTTGAGGAGCATCCGGGAGAAAAGTCACGGTAAGCGGACGGGTTGAATCTGGTTGTTGTGCTGGTGATTTCATGTCGGCGTGATTGACGATGGTGTGCCCGGTTACGGGGGGATCGGTGTGTTGTCGCGGGTGGAGTTGGAGCGGTTCTTCTATCTGGATGATGAGGATCGGCGGTTGATCGCGGCACGTCGCCGGGATTACAACCGGGTCGGGTTCGCGGTCCAGGTCGTGACGGTCCGCGACCTGGGGATGTTCCTGGCCGATCCGCTGGATGTACCGGCGGAGCTGGTGGAGGCTTCCAACGCGTCGCCGATCTCGGTGTCCGACACCGACGCCAGCGCCCGGCTCGACGGGAGCGCGCCGTCGATGCGGTCGGCGGTCTTGACGATGGCGATGCCGTAGGCACGGCGGGTGTTCGGCGAGCGGACCGTGTCCAGGAACTCTTCCGCCGATGCCCGCACCGTGCGGGGCGCGGCCGTCCGGATCCGGCGCACGGTTCCCGCCATCGGCTGGCCTCCTCACCGCTTGCCCCGGATAACGGGGTCGCTTCATGTAGCACGGCCGTCGGGATCGCCCCGGGTCGTTCTTCCTCTTGCCCCGGATAACAGCCCATTATCCGGGGCAACGAAGGCACTCGGGCAAAGCTGTCGAATACGCGATATGCGTCCACTCCGCCGGTACATGGGCAGCTGCCACTGGCTATTTCACCGGGGCCTCGTCGGTGGGTAGTGCGCTAGGTCGCCCGCGCCTCATCGACCGAGGTCACCGGCCATGCTGCCTGTCGACGCCATTCCGAACTGTTAGCGGTTGCCCACGTCAGTGCTCTCATGAGCGGGCTGGTTATCGGCCCCGGAATGGGGGGTGGCCTCAGTCGCGAAGCGGCTGCCTCCTCGACCGTCGGCCGGCTCCTGCGCCAGACCCGTCGGCTTCCCGACAGGACGCAAGGCGAATGCCAGCACAGCTGCGCCGAAGAGTGCAATGAGCATGATCCAGCCCGCGCCAACGTGCATGGCATGGATAAACGCATTATCGGCAGCCTGCGCAAGAGTGGGCCGGTGAATCGCGGTGGCGACATGCCTGGCCTGTTCGGCGGAAACCCGCGCCTGGTCCTGCACCTGCTCGGGTACATCGCTCAGCGAGGGTTCGATCGCGCGCCGATACACGATCGACATGATCGTGCCGCCTACCGCGATCCCGATCACGCTGCCGGTCTGTCGCGCAGTGTGGGTGACGGCCGACCCGGCACCTGCCCGTTCCAACGGCAGGATGCTGATCAGTGCTCCCGTCACTGGCATCATCATGCCGACCGAAAGACCCTGGACCAACAACATGATCTCGATCCAGACGAGGGGGGTCTGCAGTCCGAGCAATCCGACCGCGCCCATGGATAGCGCCGCCACGGTTAGCGCTGGTACGGCGACAGGGCGTAGCGACCAGCGGCGAACCAGACGCGCGCCAAGGGGCGCACCCACGACCGCGCCGACTGCGGTCGAGACATTGGCCAAGCCTGCCTTCATCGGCGAGAAGCCAAGTGCACCCTGCAGATAAAACGCGTTATAAAAAGTTATGGCAGCCACAGAAAAGAAGAGCAATGCCATGGCCGCGTTCCCGCCACCGAATACCCGTTGCGCGAGCAGTCGGGGATCGAAACTGGGCGCCTTGATTCGCAGTTCGACGAGTGCGAAAGCTACCAACAAGGCCAGTCCGGCGCCGATCGGCGCCCAGACATCCGGACGGCTCCAGTTGACCACCTGCCCCGCACGGATCAGCCCGTAGGCCAACGCGGCGAGTCCGCTGATCGAGAGCAACATCCCAGCCGGGTCCAGCGGCCGCACGGTGGGACTGCGGAAATTAGGAACCAGCATGGCGATCCCGGCCAACGCCAGCACCGCAACCGGGACGTTGACGAGGAAGGCCGAGCCCCACCAAAACTGGCCGAGAAGGAGCCCCGCCAACACCGGGCCCGCAGCCATTCCGACACCGGCGGCGGTCGAGGAAATGGTGATCGCGGTTGCCCGCGCGGGGCCGGTGAAGGTCCACAAAAGGATGGCAAAATTGGCAGGCATGATCAGCGCGGCGCCTATTCCCATCGCGGCTCGGGCGGCAATTAGTTGGCTTGGGTCACTTGCGTACGCTGCCCATATCGAGGCCCCTGCGAAGATCACCATTCCAGTTGTGAGCACAGTCCGGTGACCGAAGCTATCGCCCAGTGCGCCTGCGGTGAACATCAAGGTGGCGAAGACCAGAGTGTATGCGCCTGTGGCCCATTGAAGCTCGGCCGGGCTGGCACCCAGTCCGCTGACCGGGTCCGCAAGAGTTTCCAAGGCGACACTGAGGATGGTGTTGTCCAGCCAGATCACCAGCTGGGAGAACATGAGAACAGCAAGGATCAAATGCTGCCTGAACTTCGGCAACGTTGGGGACGCGGTCATGAACACCCTTGGATTCGATCGGAGAGAACCTGACGACTGGACCGTAAACAATCATCACGCCCCAATCAATTACTGAGATATTTATCCAATCAATTGCATCTGGACGAATTCCATGCCCTGTGACGTATTTGCATCCCAGCAGATTTTATGACCTATGACGGATTGCATCTCAACGGATCTTATGCCCTTGAACTCATTTGCATATGAGCGGTTTTTATGCCCTATGGCGGACTTTTTGAGGTTTCGGTGGGTCTCGACGGAGCAATAACCAATACGCCACAGCCCCCCGATGATGAACGCACGCAACTCGGCATTATCGGATTTCGATGACAGGCGCTCTGGGCACTGGGCGAGGTCAGAAGAGGGTGTCGCGCACCCGCAGCGGTCGGTACCCGGTCGGCCCGAGCTGGGCGAGTTCGGCATCGACGTCGACCTCGATCGCGCCGAAGAAGTTGATGTTCTCGCTGTGCGCGGGCGAGATATGGGCGAGTACCTCGTCATCGATGCGCCGCCCGCTGCGGCGCATCTGCTCGACCGCGAGCCCGTAATACTCTGTGGTCCAGGCGATTACCGCGTTCGTGGCCAGTGTGAGGCACCAGGCTTGTTCGGTTTGGGCCTCCAGGTGCCGGGCCCGGATCATGCCCTCGTGGGCGTAGAGCAGATCGCGGCGCAGGGCATGCAAGGATTCGCCCTTGTTGAGCTGGCGGGTGATCTTGCGTCGGTAGTCCGGGGCGGAGAGGTATTTCGCGGCGTAGATGGTGCGCCGGAGTGCCCCGTACTCCTCGAGCGCGGCGGCCAGGGTGTTCTGCCGCCCGGAGGCCAACAGCTTGCCGACTAGGCCGTGTTTCGAAAGTCGGGTCACCGTAGCCACAGGTCGATGGCGGCGATGTGGACGGTAGCCAGGAAGCGGACGGCGAGTTTGTCGTATC
>NZ_JBEXUI010000045.1:0-64836 GCF_040614395.1 Nocardia sp. NPDC005998
CGCGTGCTGACCGGGTTCTTCTACACCGGCCCCGACGGCCAGCAGATCGCCGATACCGATGTGGGCACCGCGAAAGAGGTGCCGGGCGAGGCGCACGAAGCGGTCCCAGTCCGGGTACCGCGGTCGCAGCGTCTCGGCGGTCTGGAAGTGGCGCTTACCCCAGTGCGGGCGACCGTTGTACTTGTCGAAAACCGATTCGCAGGCGCGGAAATACGGTTCGAATTCCATTCCGCGATATTGGTGCACGGCGATGTAGCAGGTGTCGCGGCCACCGGCCGGGGACAGGAATGCGTCATCGGGGGCGACCCAGCGCACCTCGATCGGCATGGGCGTATCGAACCTCGTCGATAGTTCCTTGATCTCGCGGATGGCGGCGGCGGAATGCTCGCGCGGGATCGCGTACTCCATTTCGGTGAAGCGAATCAGCCGGGGCGAGGCGAAGACTCGATAGGAGCGGTCGACCTGGCGACGGTAGCTGCCCGCGTATGCCGCACCGCGATGGATCCACGGCACCAGCCGCGGCTGCCGCTTGCCCAGCCGACACAGCGCGTCGAAGGCGTAGTTGGACATCAAAATGTCGGCGAACCAGTCGGCGGCCTTGCCGCGTGGCTGCTCCGGCAGGTCAACGGGGTTGTTGCGCTTGGTCATCGCCAGCGGACTGTGTCCGAACATGTAGAACTCGAAATGCTGGTTGCCGTCGACATAGTCGTCCAGATCCGCGAGGACCTGCTCGACCGGCACCGGCCGCTCGATCCCTTCGAGCACGAACGAGGGCACCAACTGCAAGGTGACCGCACTGACCACGCCGAGCGCGCCGACGCTGACCCGCGCAGCCCGCCAGCCGTCCGGATCGGTCTGCTCGTTCACTTCGACCCGGCTGCCGTCGGCGAGTACCAACTCGATGGATTGCAGTGCGGCCGAGAGGTTTTGCAGGGTTGCGCCGGTGCCATGGGTGCCGGTGGCGGTGGCACCCGCGACGGTCTGCACATCGATATCGCCCAGATTGGGGAAGGCCAGACCGAGCGGATGCAGTGCGGTGCTCGCGGCATTGAGGGTGATGCCCGCCTCGACTCGGACGCGGCCGGTCTCCCGGTCCACGGTGAGGATGCGGTTCATCTTCGAAAGATTCACCAGGATGCCGTCGGTTAGCACCGCATCGGTGAAGGAATGGCCCGCTCCGGCGACTCGTACCGTCTGTCCGGTGGTGGCGGCGCGGCCGATGATCGCGGCCAGTTCTTCGGTATTGCGAGGGGTGGCAATGGAAGCCGGAGCGCACTGTTGATCCCCGGCCCAGTTCCCCCACGAGTTGGTCATACGTCCAACTTTAAGGGACCGGCCATATATGCGCTAGGTGTGTCCGATTTTTTGCGCTAGCGCTTTCTGCCTGCGCAGGCGAACGACTTGGCCTGTTCGACTTCCTCGTCCGTCAATGGAGGTACCGGAAGCGGTCGGCGCGGCGCGGTATCGCTGCGTACGCCGTTCAGTGCGATGGCCATGTAGCGCTGCCAGGTATTCGGGTTCACCCGTTTGGAGAACTCGGCGAGCGCGTCAACCATGTGGATCAGCGCGAAGAAGTCCGAGGGCTCGATATCGGGCTGCAGTGCGCCCGCGTCGCGGGCGCGATCGATGACCGCGGCGATGGTCGGCTTGATCCGGTCGCGCAACTGGGCGAAGCGGTCCATATCCTCTTCGAGTTCGAGCATCACCTCGCTGAAGCCGCGATTGGTAGCCAGGTGGGTGCAGGCGTACTCGAAGAACTGGACCAGGCCCAGCCAGGGGTCCGGATGCTGCGCGGCGGCCTCGGCGGCGACGGCGAACTCGCCGACGTTCTGTTCGAAGACCTCGGCGATCAATTCCTTCTTGTTGGCGAAGCGTCGGTAGACGGTGCCGACGCCGACTCCGGCGCGTTCGGCCACGTCGTCGAGGGTGATCTCGAGTCCGTGATCGGCGAAGAGCTGGCGGGCTGCCTCGACGATCCGCTGCTGATTGCGGGCGGCGTCGGCACGTAGACGCCGAGGTGGAGGCACGGTAGTGGCGTGATTCACAGGAACATCCTAGCAATAAGCGGGATTAAGCGGAGGTGTTGTCTCCGTTATTGTGTTAGCTTAGACCGGTAAGCGGAGGAGGTGCCTCCGCATTGGGACTCGAGACAAAGGGGACACATGACTACCACGTTGGACCGTGGGGCACCCGCCCCCGAGAAATCTGACTCGGGCCGCCGCGGCTCGCATGCCCTGCGCTGGTGGGTGCTCGCCGTACTCGGCGTGGCTCAGCTCATGGTGGTGCTCGACGCGACCGTCGTGAATATCGCGCTGCCCGCAGCGCAACTGGACCTCGGTTTCAGCGATGGCGACCGGCAGTGGGTCGTCACCGGTTACGCCCTTGCCTTCGGCAGCCTATTGCTGCTCGGTGGCCGACTCAGTGACCTGTTCGGCCGGCGCAACACCTTCATTATCGGCCTGGTCGGATTCGCCGTCGCCTCTGCGGTCGGCGGCGCCGCGACCAGCTTCGAGATGCTGGTCGCAGCCCGAGTCGGGCAGGGCGTCTTCGGCGCATTGTTGGCACCGGCCGCGTTGTCGCTGCTGACGGTCACCTTCACCGAACCCTCCGAGCGGGCCAAGGCCTTCGGCATCTTCGGTGCGGTCGCCGGTGCCGGTGGCGCGATCGGCCTGCTGCTCGGCGGCATGCTCACCGAATGGGCGTCGTGGCGCTGGGTGATGTTCGTCAACCTCGGCTTCGCCGCGGTTGCGCTGGTCGGTGCGGTGCTGCTGCTGGCACGGCATGTGGTGACCGAGCGGCCCAAGCTCGACATCCCCGGCACCGTCGTGGTGACCGCCGCGCTGTTCGGCATCGTCTACGGTTTCTCGCACGCCGAATCGACCAGCTGGACCAATCCGGTCACCCTCGGCTTCCTCATCGGTGGCGCGGCGCTGCTCGCGGTGTTCGTGGCGATCGAGACCCGGGTGGCGCATCCGCTGCTGCCGCTGCGCATCGTCTTGGATCGCACTCGCGGCGGTTCGTTCCTGACGGTATTCGTCATGGGCATCGGGATGTTCGCGATCTTCCTGTTCCTGACCTTCTACATGCAGCTGAGCATGGGCTACTCGCCGATCAAGACCGGTCTGGCCTTCCTACCGATGGTGGCGGGCATGGTTGCCTCCTCGACTACGGTGCCATCGCTGCTGATGCCCAAGGTCGGTCCGAAGATGGTGGTCGCCGGTGGCTTCCTGGTGGCCGCACTCGGTATGGCATGGCTGACCCAGATCGGCCTGGACAGCAGCTATGTCGGGAATATCCTGCCCGCGCTGATCCTGATGGGTCTTGGCCTCGGTGGCGCGATGTCGACCGCATTCCAGGGCGCGACGGCCGGTGTGCACCACGAGGACGCGGGTGTGGCCTCGGCGATGATCAACACCAGCCAGCAGGTCGGCGGTTCGATCGGCACGGCGCTGCTGAGCACCATCGCTGCTTCTGCCGCGACGGATTACCTGTCCACGCACCAGCCCGGTCCGCTGGCGATGGCACAGGCGCAGATCGAGAGCTACACGACCAGTTTCTGGTGGGCCACCGCGATATTCGTGGCCGGTGCGGTCATCACCGGATTACTGATGCCGAATACGGTGCCAGCGCCATCCGAGGGTGAGCCGGTCATCGTGCACTGAACTGTTCCGCCCGAACAGCACGGCGCCCGCGTCAATGATGACGCGGGCGTTGTGTTTTCGGTGCACCGGTAATCCGGTATCAGCAGTTGCTCGGGGCCGGAAGTCCCGCGAAACGATCGGACAGATAGGCGAATGCCCGTGGCGCGCCGATGAAGATCGCCGAGTTGTGGTCGGCGCCCGGGATCAGGTCGAGCAGCACCGGGGTGCCCGCCGCGCAATAGCGGCCCATCACGTCGCGGGCCAGCCAGGGATCGACCTCGTCGTTGGTGCCGTGCCATTCGTATATCGGCGCGCGCGGTACGCCGGAAAAGGTCTCCAGACTGTTGTCGTCCATGACCCCGATCGCGCTCGCGTCCGCGTCGAACGGCGAGCCATTGAAGACATCGTCGAAATCCATATTCGCGCCCGCCGCGATGATCTCGCTGGTGCAGGCGTTGGCGACCTGATCACGCAGTGCCCATCCCGTCGGATTGAGGAACCGTTCCATCGCCAGCTGGGTCGGGTATTCGCGCTCCAGCCCCATCCCGGCGGCGAAACCGAGGCCGAACAATCGATTCGGTGCCTGGCCGACCTCGCGGGCGAGTTTGCCGATATTCACCGGCACGCCACCCTGCGCCACCCCGACGATCGGCAGTTCCGGCGCATACTCCGGGGCGAGCGCCGCCGCGAATCCGGTCGCCGTGCCGCCGCCGGAGTATCCGGTCATGCCGACCGGACTGCCCGCGAGATCGGCTGGTGGGAAACGTTTTACCGCCCGGATGCCGTCGAGTGTCAGCATGCCGCCGAGGCGGCCCGTGCCGTAGGCGCTGGTCGGGCCGAGATGATCCGGAACGGCCACCGCCCAGCCGCGGGCCAGCAGCACATTGAGCAAGGGCGCCTCCTGCATACCGCCGTCGAAAAGGCTGTGCGAGGGCGCGCATTGCAGGCCGAGCGAATTGATGGCCGGTTGATACGACACCAGCGGCCGATCGAGTCCGCCGCCCACCGGTAGCAGCACCGTGGTGACGGCTGCAATGGGATTGCCCGCCGAATTGGTCGACCGGTAGAGCAACTGCCACGCCGTCGCGCCGGGGAAGCCCGTCGCGGCCACCGGCCTGCTGCGGATCACATCGCCGGGCTGGAAGTTGCCCACATCCGGTGGCGCCCAATAGAAACCGTCCGGATCCGGAATGGGATAGGTCGGCTGCGCCATGGCGGGCGGTGCGTAACCGAGTCCGGTCAGCGCGGTCGCCAAGATCGCGACACCGAGTCGCCGGACCGACGGTCGCCATGTCCGACGAATCGATCTGCCGAACAGTTGCTGGCACCCGGTTCGGCGGCCTGCCACCGTATTCCGAAGTGCGTTGGGTACTGCCCGTCGTGCCGCCATCATCGCTCCCGACCTGTCTCCGTAGGGGTAGGTGGGAACTTCGGCCAAACCTTCCAGGCATTCGTACGTGCTCCGGGGTGCCATGTCAACGAACGGCGCTGTTCATGGCGTGCGCCGCCGTCCCGGATATGCGGATCATCCGGTGACCGTTAGCATTGCGCCGGTGGTGCTCGCGGTGATCTCCCTCGGCGGTGGTCTCGGTGCGCTGCTGCGCTATGCCATCGGCGTGTGGTGGCCGGGGCAACCGCATCAGGTCCCCTGGTCGACGTTCACGATCAACGTCGTGGGATGCTTTGCGATCGTAATTCTGATGGTTCTGAACACCGAAGTGTGGGTAGCCCACAGACTGCTGCGCCCCTTGCTCGGTATCGGATTCCTCGGCGGCTTCACCACTTTTTCCACCTACAGCGTCGAGGTTCGTAGACTGCTCCAATCGGGTGCCACGGTCGAGGCGCTCGGCTATCTCGGGGGGACGATGGTGGCGGCATTGGGGGCGGTCGTGCTCGGCATGACTGTGGCACGGTGGGCGGCTGGTACGGCACGACGAACGAGTTGAACAGTGGAGAGCACGACGGAAGGGGGTCAGGCGATGAGTGATTCACCGGCGGGCACTGGTCCGGCCGCGGGACAGTGGCAGTCTGCGGCGCGACTGACGATCCTGCTCGACGAGGACGACAAGTGGCGGCACGGCCCCCTGCATCACGAGATCGTGCGACGTGCCCGCGACGCCGGACTGGCCGGAGCCAGCGTGTGGCGCGGAGTAGAGGGCTACGGCGCCTCCTCGCGCATCCACACCAGCCGGATCCTGGATCTGGCCGAACACCTACCCGTCCTGGTAATGGTCGTCGACGAGGTGCAGCGGCTGCGGACCTTCGTGCAGCAGAATTCCGAGGTGCTCGCCGGGGTGAACGTCGTGCTGTCCGACGTCGAGATCTGGCATCCGACACTGGGGGTCGCCCGATGATCGTCCTGCTCGTCGTCGTGGGTGGCATGGTCGGCGCACCCGCCAGGTACCTGATCGACCGTGCGGTTGCCGCGCGATTCGAATCTCTGCTGCCGCTGGGCACATTGACCGTTAACATTGTCGGTTCGGCGTTGCTCGGTGGACTGATCGGCGCCAGTGCGAACAGCTGGCTGTTGGCCACCGCGGGAACAGGCTTCTGTGGTGCGCTTACCACATTCAGCACCTTCGGCTACGAGACGATCCGCCTCACCGTCGAGGGCGCCGACGCGTATGCGTTGGGCAATGTGGTGCTCAGCGTCGTCACCAGCCTGACCGCGGTGTACGCCGCCGCGGCCACGACCCGGTGGTTGTGGCCATGATTTTGATGACGAGCCGGGCGCAGCCGACACGGAAGGGAGACCCGAGCATGGCCCATGATCGAGCCGGGCGACACGCGCGTCCCTCCGACCTGGAGGACATCGCGCGTCTGGTGACGGCCTACTACAGCCGCATCCCGGATCCGGCCGATCCCGCACAGCAGGTGGCCTTCGGTACTTCGGGGCATCGGGGTTCGAGTCTGGACTGCGCGTTCAACGAGGCGCACATTCTGGCGATCACCCAGTCGATCGTGGAATACCGTGCCATGCGCGGCATTACCGGTCCGGTCTATCTGGCCCGCGACACCCACGCACTCTCCGAGCCCGCGTGGACCACCGCGCTCGAGGTACTCGCCGCCAACGATGTGACCGCGATGATCGATGCCCGCGACCGCTACACCCCGACACCCGCCCTGAGCCATGCGGTGTTGCGCCACAATCGCGGCGGCGCCAAACACCAGGCCGATGGCATCGTCGTCACGCCCTCACACAATCCGCCGCGCGACGGCGGCTTCAAATACAATCCGCCGCACGGCGGTCCGGCCGACACCAGGGCCACCGACGCCATCGCCACCCGCGCCAACGAACTGTTGCGCGGCGGACTGGCCGGTGTGCGGCGGACCACGCTGCGGCATGCGCTGGAAAACGGCGTCGAGCGCTACGACTACCTCGACCACTACATCGCCGATCTGCCGAATGTGTTGAACCTGGACGCCATTCGCGGTGCCGGGATCCGGCTCGGCGCGGATCCGATGGGCGGGGCCAGTGTCGACTACTGGGAGGAGATCGGGCAGCGCTACGACCTCGAGCTCGAGGTCGTCAACCCGTTCGTCGATCCGACCTGGCGGTTCATGACCCTGGATTCCGACGGCAAGATCCGGATGGATCCGTCCTCGCGCTATGCGATGGCCTCGCTGATCGCCATCAAGGACGACTACGACATCTCCACCGGCAATGACGCCGACGCGGACCGGCACGGCATTGTCACCCCCGACGGTGGTCTGATGAATCCGAACCATTTCCTCGCGGTCGCGATCGAATATCTCGTCGCGAACCGGATGGGCTGGGACGCGCTGACCAAGATCGGCAAGACGGCGGTGAGTTCGTCGATGATCGACCGGGTGGTCAGCGTGCTCGGGCGTGATGTGTACGAGGTGCCGGTCGGCTTCAAATTCTTCGTACCCGGATTGTTCAGCGGCAGTCTGGCTTTCGGCGGTGAGGAGAGTGCGGGCGCATCGTTCCTGCGGATGGACGGCACCGTGTGGACCACCGATAAGGACGGCATCCTGCTCGCCCTGCTGGCGACCGAGGTGGCCGCCGTCACCGGTCAGAGTCCGTCGGCACGCTACGTCGAACTCGAGAAGCGCTACGGCAGTCCCGCCTATGCGCGGATCGATGCCGCCGCGACCCCGGAACAGAAAGCGTTGCTCGCGAAGTTGACACCGGACATGATCACCACAAAGGAGATCGCCGGTGAGCCGATCACGGCGGTGCTCACCCGGGCGCGCGGCAATGGCGCGCCGCTGGGCGGATTGAAGGTCACCACGGAGAATGCGTGGTTCGCGGCGCGGCCGTCGGGGACCGAGGACAAGTACAAGATCTACGCGGAGTCGTTCCAAGGGCCCGAGCATTTGGCACAGGTGCAGGCGGCCGCGGAGGAAGTGGTGGGGCAGGCGCTGTCCGGTGAGTGATAGATCGGTTACGGGGTCGGCTGGGGCGCCGGGTTCGGCGGATTTGGTGGGTTCGCTCGGTTCGTCGGGGGTGGTGGGTGTGCCTGGTTCGGTGGTGCCGGGGGGTTCGGCGAGGGTACGGGGTTCGGCGGAGACGGCTGGGGCGCCGGGTTCGGCGGATTTGGTGGGTTCGCTCGGTTCGTCGGGGGTGGTGGGTGTGCCTGGTTCGGTGGTGCCGGGGGGTTCGGCTGGGGTACGGGGTTCGGTAGAAACGGCTGGGGCGCCGGGTTCGGCGGATTTGGTGGGTTCGCTCGGTTCGTCGGGGGTGGTGGGTGTGCCCGGTTCGGTGGTGCCGGGGGGTTCGGCTGGGGCATGGGGTTCGGTAGAAACGGCTGGGGCGCCAGGTTCGGCGGATTTGGTGGGTGCGCGCGGTTCGTCGGGGGCGGCGGGTGCGCCTGGTTCGGTGGTGCCCGGGGGCTCGGCGAGGGCACGTGCGTCGGCGGAGACAGGGGGTTCGGCGAGGGGGTTGGGACCGACGGTGGCGTCGGGTTCGGTCGGGGGGCCGGGTGCGGCTGCTGCTGGATCGAGCGGGGCGGCGTCCAGGGCCTTGCCGGTCGAGATCTGGGTGTTGATCGGCGCATCGTTTGTTATCGCCGTCGGATTCGGTCTGGTGGCGCCGGTGCTGCCGCAGTTCGCACGTGGGTTCGGGGTCGGTGTCGCCGCTGCGTCGGCGATCGTCAGTGCCTTCGCCCTGATGCGGCTGCTGTTCGCGCCGGTCAGCGGTCGATTGGTGCAGCGGCTGGGGGAGCGATCAGTCTATCTGGGCGGACTGCTGATCGTCGCGGTGTCGACCGGGGCGAGTGCGTTCGCGCAGAGTTACTGGCAGCTGCTGGTGCTGCGATCGGTGGGCGGTATCGGGTCGACCATGTTCACCGTATCGTCGCTGGCGCTGGTCATCCGGATGTCACCGCTCGGACAGCGCGGCCGGGTGTCCGGGCTGTGGTCGACGAGCTTTCTGATCGGATCGGTGAGCGGGCCGCTGGTCGGCGGTGCGCTCGCCGGGCTCGGGCTGCGGGCGCCGTTCCTGATCTACGCGGGCGCGCTGCTGCTCGCCACCGCCGTGGTCTATGTGAACCTGCGGCATTCGACTTTGGCCGCCCCCGAACCCGTTGACGGGCTGCGGTTGATGTCGTTCCGCGAGGGGCTGTCCCGGTCGGAGTACCGCGCGGTACTGCTGTCGAATTTCGCCAATGGCGCTGCCGTATTCGGCGTGCGAATGGCGTTGGTGCCGCTGCTCGTTGTCGAAGTACTGCATCAGAAACCGGGTATGGCCGGTGTGACACTGACGGTGTTCGCCGCGGGCAATGTCGCGGTGCTGTTCGCCTCCGGCAGGCTCTCCGACCGATTCGGCCGCAAGCCGTTCCTGATCGCCGGATCCCTGATCTGCGCGATCGGCACTGCAGGACTCGGTATTGCGGCTGACCTGCCCTGGCTGTTGGCGACCTCATTCGTGGCCGGACTCGGATCGGGCATGTTCACCCCCGCCCAGCAGGCGGCCGTCGCGGATGTCATTGGACCGAAGGCTCGCGGCGGCCCGGTGCTCGCCGGGTTCCAGATGGCCGCTGATCTCGGCACGGTCATCGGCCCGGTCGTGGTAGGCGCGGTGGCCCAACACTTTTCCTACGGCCTCGCACTCACCCTCACCGGTGCCCTCCTCGCCGTAGCCGCCGCAGTCTGGTCCCTCGTCCCAGACCCCCTATACCGCCGAGCCACGGATACCGAAACCCCACCGGACTGCCCACCCGACCACATCTGCGGCCCCGACGGAGCCGACCACCTCCTACTCGACAAACCCCCCAACAACACCCCCCACCCCTAACCCCACAAAGCAGTTGGACGTTTGTTCACCATGCGCTGGTGCAGGACTGCTCTCGACGTTTACCTGCACCAGTGCATGGTGATCATGGTCCAGGCCCCCTCGGGAGTGGAGGTGGGGTGGGGTGGGGCAGAGTGTGGGGGGTGAGCGAATCGGGTTCGAAGTACACGCCGCGGCCGGTGTCCAATGTGACCACGTATGCGCTGGGGGGCGTGGCGCTTGTGGTGATTGTGTTGATCGTGATTCTTGCTCTTCGGTGGGGGCGTGATGATGCCTCGATTCGTAATGACGGGTATGGGGCGGTGCACGATGCGGCGGTGACCGCGGTGTTGGACCAGAAGAGCGGTGCGATTCTGCTCGGTCGCGGGGATGCGTCGAAGACCATCGATGTGTACGAGGATCCGCTGTGTCCATCCTGCGGTGCGCTGGAGCGGCTCTACGGTCAGGAGATCGCGCAGAAGATGGACGAGGGCAAGCTCGCCGTGCGCTATCACCTGGTGACATTCCTCGATCCCAAGTCCAAGAGCAAGGACTACTCGACCCGCGCGGTGGCGGCGAACGAATGTGTCGCGGAGACCGGCTCCGGTCCGGTGTACTCGAAGTTCCACGCCCTGCTGTTCACCTCGAAGCAGCCGAAGGAAGGCGGCGCGGATCTCAGCAATGAAGATCTGACGAATGTCGCGAAGGAGGCGGGCGCGTCGCTGGAGGCGGTGCAGTGCATCAGCACCGGCGCGAAGCTCGACGCGGCGAAGATCCACGCCCAGATGGCGCGTGCCGCGCTGACCGATGCGAATGGCGAGGTCGCGACGCCCGCTGTCTTCGAAGGCAAGGACAAGGTCGACGTGAACAACCACGAGTGGGTGGTCGACCTCACCAAGTGACCGGTTCGTGCCGGGCGATGCTGTCGCAGCGCCCGGCACGACGTGCTATTCGGCTGGTTCCGGTTCCGGTTCTTCCTTGATCGCGGCGAGTTCGCGCTCGACGCGCTCGTCGTGCGCCTTCGCCTCCGCGGCGGCCTGCTTCGAGCTCCAATGTCCGGACATCAGGAATACGAACGGCAGGAATACGACCTGCGCGATCAGGCAGATCCACCACCAGCGCTTCCACTGTCCGGGCGAATCCTTGGCCGCCTGCTGCACCTCGGTGGCGTGGGCGGCCAGATAGGCCTGGTCATCGACGGGGATGGTGCCGACCGACTGCAACTGCGCCGTCGCCTGCGTGAGCTTGGGGCCCACCTTGGCCGCGACGGCGAGATCGGCGGCCGGGAGCTGCTGGGTCGCCTGCAGGCGCGCGATGGCCTGGTCCACCGGGATGCCGAATTTCTTCGCGACCTGGCCGACCGCCGCGAGCCCGGCCGTGGCATCGGCCGGATTGGTGGACAGCGTCGCCAGGGTGGCCGGGTCGATCGCCTGTAGTGTCGCCAGCTCCTGCGGATAGCGGGTATTGAGGCCGATGGTTGTCTGGATATCGGCGGGTGACGCGCCGGTCAGCTTGGTGAGCGCCGCGACCTGTGCGGCCGGATCATTGGGGTTCTTCTGCAGTGCCGCGAGGGTATCCGGGCCGACCGTCTGAATGGTTGCGAGCTGTGGACCGTACTTGTGCTGGATCTCGGCGAGGCGAGGACCATAGTTGACCAGCGTGCCAGCGGTATTGATCACGATCAGCAAGCCGAACAGCACAATGGTGACGACGCCGCGCAGCGTGCCGCCCCAGACCGCGAGACCCACCGCGGTTGCGGCCGGATTCCGGTTCTCCACGGTCTCGGTGAAGCTGGCCATCCAGGTGGCGTAGGCGATACCCGCGCCGACCGCGATGACACTGAGCCACAATGCGAACGTGTAGTACCCGGTGTCGGGCTTCTCCGTGTAGCCGAGGAATACGAACAATCCGACAATGCTGATGAGCGCGCCGATGATCATGAACGGCTTGCGCACCTTGAGGTAGTCCGAAATGATGCCTGCCAGCACGAGCGCGATCGCATTGGCGATCCAATACCAATTTCCGAGGGCATTGGCCTTGGCCGAACTGAACCCGAAAATGGTTGCCATATAAACGGGTAGGAATGACACGATCGTGTAGAAGTAGGCGAGGAACAGGCTGATCGCCAGCGCCGATCCGACGATATTGACGCGCAGCATCTGCCGCCATTGCCCTTGTTCCAGCGTGCTGACGTCCAGCCCGCGCGCCCGCGCTTCGATCAGCGCGCGGTCGCGCAGGGACACCATGATCTGGTCGCGCAGCGCCGGACTCAGTTCACGCAATCCGATCACCGCGAATACCGCGATGACCATGCTGATCACACCGCAGAGCCGATAGTGGTACTGCCAATCGGGATGGGCATCGAGGGTGTGCGTGGAGATCTCGGTGGTGATCAAGGCGCCGAGCACCGGTCCGAGGGTCCAGAAGCCCATGGCCGAGGCCCGGCCCAGCTGTGGGGAGAAGTCACGAATCAATGCCGGTGTGGCGACCAGTACCGCGCCCTCGACAATGCTCACCACGCAGTAAACGACGAGATAGGCCTCCTTGCTGGTGGTCGCGGGCACGGCAAACAGGGTGAGCAGGGAGCAGATCACCACGCCGTAGGCGACGATATTGGCTCGTCCCCAGCGGTCGAGCAGACCGGCGAGCACCGAGGCGGCCGCGCCGAATGCGGCACCCGCGATGAAGATCCCGACGAAGTACCGGAAGGATAGGTGGAAGTAGGCGATCAGCTCATTGCCCACCGCTCCGGTGACGAACAACTGGTAGTACAGCGCCACTGATGTGATGACCACCAGGGCCAGATACCAGGAGCGGGCGGGAGTATCGGGATAGTGCGGTAGCTTGCGCTGCCACAGCCCCGTCAGTAGGGTCGGCGGCTCAGCGGTCCGGGTCGAGCTCATGGTCGAGATGCCTTTCTAGCCACGGCATTTCGTAAGGAACCTGAACCGTCCGCGGGCCAGGACGAGTTGCCGGGTGGAAACAGGGTAGTGATATGGATCACTTACCGCAGGTGTTTCGGGCCATGAGACCGATTGATTGCGTAACTGAAATGGGCGGTACCGGTGAGCGGGACTGGTAGTTGACTGTGCGAGCGCGCGCGGGAATCGCGAATTCCACTATCACGGAGTGATGTTCGAATCCGATGTGCCGCGGGTGGTCAACGGGTATCGCTGGAAATAGTTGCTCGGTGTCCGGATGATTGCTGGAAATAGTTCCGGTGCTATCGATTTCGGCGGTGCGGAGTCCGGTGTGCGGGCCGACGACAACGGGGTCCGTGCCGTTGGCACGGACCCCGTTGGGGAGATCTGGGCTTACAGGTAGGCGCCGCACACGGGCCACGCACCCGGGCCCTGGGTGGCGAGCACATTTTCGGCGACGCGGATCTGCTCGTCACGGCTGGCGCCGCTCGGGCTGCCCGAACCGCCGTTGGCGGACCAGGTGCTCTGTGTGAACTGCAGGCCGCCGGAGAAGCCGTTACCGGTGTCGGTACCCCAGTTGCCGCTGCTCTCGCACTGGGCAACGGCGTCCCAGTTGTGGCCGGCGGCCGATGCGGTGGCGGTGGACAGACCGAACGGAACTGCGGAGATGGCACCGGCGACGGCGGCGATACCGAGGGCGCGGGTGAACTTGCGGTTCTGAGTCATGTGTTTTCCTGGCTGCGCCCGCTCGGCCCCGGCGGACTTACCGCCGTGTCCCTGCCCCCAGCGATGTCGGGGATCCTCGGAACCGCGGGGCAGGGTTACCGGCGTTCGGCGGTTCGCGTTCGAGCCCGTCTCGTTGATCAGGGCTGTCGACGACGGTAGCGAAGAATTCGCCGCAGATCACGTAGAGATAACGTCCGAATTGCCTGAAGCGCAGAGCTAGGGTTTTTGATATTCCTGCAGTTCGAATGGGTAAAAATGTATATCTGCGGTTGGTCGTGATAGTTACGTTATGTGTTCGGGATCACTGTGAAATAGTGACCTGTATCGCGTTTGCGCGCCGATTCCTGGGATGAATGTCCGATTCGGCAGCGGCTTCGGATGGCCTCCCGCTGTTACACATGGTGCAGCAGTCATCTGCCGGGGTAATTGTGAATCCAACACACTCCGATTCACGGGTTCGATCAAATCGAGTAATCCGGTGTGGAGATTGGTTTGGCGCCGCCCGACAGAAGCGGCAGAGCGCTGTCGATGCGATACAGGAATCGGGCTCGTAGCGGGGCTTCTAGGGCCCGGATGCCCGACAAGGCCGGGCGAGCACGACCGCACATGGCTCTGACGTGCAATCGAGCGTGCGTTGTCACGAACGACGATGCGAGGTTGCGCCACCGCCTAGGCGACCCTGACCAGCCGTACGCCGTACCAGGGCAGCCACACGGATGTCCCCGTCGCCGAGAATGCGCTGGTGCAGGGGTGCTCTTGGCGTTTACCGACGTGAGCGCATGGTGATCGCTCGTCCAGTGGGCTTGTTGGGGCTGGTCGGTGATGGGAGGGGCTGGTGCGGCCCGGCAAAGGTGATCGTCAGCCTTTGCGGCTCACCAGAGCGATGCCGACGAGGGACGCGACCCACAACAACCCGGCGGCGATGACCCATCGGATGTCGTCCGGGTTCAAGCGCAGATGTGCGTTGGCCTGCCCGCCACATCGGGCGTCCGCCACGGCGGGAGCGCTGGTCGATAGGAGCATCCAGCCGACGTAGCAGCTCCATCCGACTCGCACCCAGTAGGGACGCCACCACTAGTCCGGTCGTCGCAAGGTGCCCCCATCGCCGCCAGGAAAACAACCGCACCCCGGTCCGATAGTCAGCCGAGAATGCGCTGGTGCAAGGTGCTCTCGACGTTTACCTGCCTCAGCGCATTGTGATCGCTCGTCCAACGGGGTGGGGCGGTCGCATCTGCGGGGTGAGACTGGCGGAGTTGGGCCGGTGCGTGGAGTCGGTGATGGCTGCTGGGTGGTGGTGGGTTGCGGGTGGGTGGGCGTTGGGGGTGGTCGTGGCGGATCTCATTCGCGACCGAGGCGGCGGAAGTCGGGGCGGGGTGCGATTACGGCGGACCTGGTGATCGGCGGGACGGACCGGGATCGTCAGAGATGCGCTTCGTTCCGTTCGGATCGGTGCAGGCCGGTGTACTGGGTGACGGAGCCGCTGCCGCGGTGGCTGTCGCTGTCGAACCGCGATGGCGGTGGGGGTGGTGTCAGTTGCTCAGTGCTCGAGTAGTGGGTGCCGAGGCGTTGGGGCTGGTTGTGGAGGATCCAGCTGCGCCCCGGATGGCGGAACTCGGGGGCGATTGTCTGATGGACCCGGTGGTGACCCTGCGGTGGTGATTGCGTTGGACCGCGATGGCCGGCCGGGGGTGTCAGTCGCTGGGGGCTCGGGCTGGTTGTGGTTTGTCGTCGGGGATCTCGTCTTCGGGGCGGATTCGGCGTAGTTGGCCGTGTACGACGATGTAGCCGTCGAGGGGGTAGGCGATGTCTTCGGCGGTTGGGCGATCGGCGAGGCGGCCGGGGATTGTCGCGGGTGCTTCGTTCGGCTCGGATCGGTGATGGCCGGTGTACGGGGCGGGGGCGTCGGTGTCGGTGCGTGGGAAGAGGTAGCGGGCGCCTTCGCGGACCGTGGTGTGGATATCTCCGGTCGGTGCGGTCCATTGCAGGCGGTCGAGGTCGGCGCGCCAGGTGCGCCAGGGGAGTCTTTCGTTGTCCGCCAACGTCTTCAGGCGATGGTGGCGGGTACACAGCACGGCCAAGTTGGTGCGTATGGTTCGTCCGCTGCGGTCGGGCCGCCGGCCGTCGGGGTGATTGTGGTCCAGTTCGGATTCCGCGGCGGGCATGACGCAACCCGGAAAGCGGCACATACCGTCCATCGCGCGCACCTCACGTTCCAGTCGCGGCGATGGCCGCCATTGCACCGCCTCCTCGGCCGCGGGCGGGTCGTCGGCGGCGGCCGAGCGCTCCGGAATCACTTGGAAGCGCGCGTGTTCGGCCAGAATCCGGGCCAGCGCCGCATCGATCGGCCCGTACCCGGCGAGAAAAGCCGGTGCCTCCTGAATGCCGAGCAGGGTGTCCGCCGGAATCCCGATCTGGATCAAGGGCCTGCGCGGCTTCTCGATCGGCACCCCGAACTTCGGACATCGCGCACCGCGCCCACAATGGCATCGCAGCCGCCCCGACCCATCCGCCAGCGCGACCAGGGCATCGGCCCGCCGCTGCGGCATGCTCCGCGGATCCGATGCGCACACCTGCAGACCCATCTCCCGCAACCGCATCGCAACCGTCTGCGCACCCGGGGCAGGGAGCAACCCGTCGAACACTGCCATGCCGTCCTGCACTGCCCGCAGCCGCACATCCCGCTCGTCCTGGCGCAACTCCCGCCGTCGCTGCGTCCCGCCCGGATCCAACCGCGCCGCCCACCGCCGCGCCGCCTGCCGCAGCCGCATCGAATTGTTCCGCCCTGCCGCATCCAGCAGCCGCGGCTCGAGAATATCCAGCACCTCCCTCGCCACCGCCCGGGTGTTGTCCACGATCACCCGCACCTTCGCCAGATCGATCCGCCCCGCGGCAAACGCCGCCCGCGTCTGCGGCAATGAATCCTCCAGTGCCAGACCGATATCGATCAACGCCCCCGCCGTGCCCTCGTCGACCTGCAGAGCCACGGCGGCCGCACTGGCCGCGAACTCCCCGGCCCGCACCCCGCCGGGCCCCGGCTCCGCACTCTCGGCCCGATGCCGCCGATACAACTCCCGCACCGCGAACACCTCGGCGGCCTGCGCCATTGCCGCCCGCCCGTGCGCCGCCCGAAGGGCCTCGATCAGCCCCTCGTCACTCATGGCCCCGAAGTCCACGGATGAGAGATCATTGCTATCGAACATGTGTTCGATTCTAGGTTCGAACAACCCCTTCCGCTACCCCCGAATCAAGGCGATTTGGTTGCCGACATGCCAGTGGTGTAACTTCGTTCAGGCAGTCAGGGAAACCTGAAAGCAACCCACTCGGGGCTATGGCGCAGCTGGTAGCGCACCACACTGGCAGTGTGGGGGTCAGGGGTTCGAGTCCCCTTAGCTCCACAGAAACACCAGGTTAGGCTCGGTTTTTAACCGGGCCTAACCTGTTTTATTTGGCCCGACCCCACGGAAACCCCACGGTTTGCATCCTGGTTTGTATCGGATGGGCCGGTGGGCGTGGTGATCCTGGGACCGACCTGGGGGCTGGGGAAGATGCTGGTGACCGGATCGCGTGTAGCCAGCTGGCTTCCGTGCCACCTCGGTAACGCACGGAACTCCGCAGTTGAGTGTGTTCGTCTACCGGCGCCGCGGCCCGGAATCTGTTCGAACCGACCGGACAAGGCCGCATCGAACTAGAACTCGGCCGCTCGCTCGAAGGCCGCGACGCCACATATCTGCGTTACCACGTGATCCATGCATGAACTTCGAACATCACAGCCATGCTCGAATTCGATCCTCGTTCGTTCGGTCGAGATGAGCTCGGCTCGTTGATCTTTCAGAGCTCGAAGCACCCAGGCTCGGCCTCAGCTCGCGGCCGCCAGCACCCTCCACATCTTTCTGGTACGCGAGCGGACCTGCGGAGCCGCGTATTCGATTCGCCGGCGCGCTTCGTCAGCGCTGATCCGCAGCAGGTCGGTCAACAGCTCCACGGTGTCCCGATAGCCGGTGTCTGCGGCGAGGCCACGACGCTCGGCTTCGGCGACGGCCGCGCGCATGGCAGCATCCAGTCGCCTCCGGCGGCGTTCGGTTTCGACGAGGGTGCGCAGCAAGTCGACATCGGCCAGTTCCGGCCATCCTGGTGTTCGAGCATCCGGCGCCAGCGCGGTCGAATGTATGTTCACCCGCAGCAGCCTACCTCACACATAGAACATATGTTCGATAACTCGCTTGCCGGCCATGCTCGAGTCGGTGTCACTGGATGAAGAACACGTTCCCTACGCCTGCTTGTGTGATTGCCGCGCCTCCCAAGGTTGCCGATCGCATTGGCGCCGTTCATGAGAGTAGTTTGCAGACCGAAGCTCTCTTGTCGTTGCCGTCCGGTTCGGCGGTCAGTATTCGTTCTTGATGACGAAGTAGGAGCCGCGAATTGTCCCGGCCAACTTGGACTTCTGCCTCGCGAACTTGAACGAGCCGAGTTCCTTGGGGACGTCCATCCCTTCGGAGAGTTTGAATCCGACCGCCCGCTTGTCGCTGCCGTCGACGGAATACATGACGTTGATGGCGAGCCCGTTCTCGTAGAAGACATAGGCGAAGCGAATATTCGCCACCTCGAACGCCGTGGCTTCCAGGGGCCGTGACGAGATGACGATGCCGCGTTCCTCTTCGAGGATCCGGCTCACCCAGTCGACGGTCGATTCGGCATCTCCCGCAGGTTCCACTGTGAAGTCGTGGCCGTACTTGTTTCTGAAATATCGGGCCTCGTTCGCCCGCAGGCCGGCGAGGGCATCCGCGACCGACGACGATTCCAGGCCGACGGTCGATACGGTGGTGAAGTCCACGGTGTAGGGCATGGCGAACTCCTCAGCGAATTTGTCCGTTCAACTTCCTGAACCCGGGTATCCATCTCGTCCCGAGACGGCATGGCGAGGTTGAATCGAGCTGGACTCTACAACCCCGTGGGACCACAGTGTGGAGTGCGAAGCGGTCGAACCGACGTATGCGGTGCTCATAGAGTGAGCCAGGCGGAGACGATCTGGTCGGCGCGGCGTGTCGCAAGGGTACCCACGTCCGATAATCGGCACTACCGCGCGTTCGAGGTAACTCGTGGTGCAGGTTGCGTACGTTTGGTGGTGGTTCGCGGATGTGGGCGCAGACTCGAGCCGGCCCTACGGTTACCCCACTCTTTCGTCGTCGATGTGACGTCGACGTCGGGTGCGCCTACAGGGGGAGGACTGCTCGCGGAGCCGAAGCGGCATCGTCGGTCGCGTAGCCTTTTCCCTGCTCAGTCGTCTGCTCGGCGTCACGGACCGTCTCGGGCGTAGTGGTCGGGAGGCTGCGGTGCTGCCGGTCGACTTGACGTTCTGATGAGCGAGTCATTGAGGGTTGAGTATCCGTAGTGGGGGGGGGAGTTCGGGGGAGGCCGTGCAGTTCGGTTCAGGCGGGAGTTCCTCGCTATGTGCTGTATTTCCGTTGTGGCCGAACGTAATTCGTAGCCCTGGTCGAACACGCTGGTCTGGCACCGCGAGAGAAGCTGTCCGGCACGTTCACCGGACGCACCAGACTCACCGGCCAAGGACGATCCAGCCTGCGTTTGGCCGCGTGGCGAGCGGTCTGGGGCGCGTGGCGGTCTCAACCCTTCGTCCATGTCCTGGGGAACAGTCGGATGACTTCGGGGAGGTGGCTAGGGTTGGCGGCGGGATCTCGAAGGAGACTGCATGCGCCGCGGAGAAGTCTGGTGGGCCGAGTTCGATGAGCGGCGCCCTGTGGTGTTGCTCGACGGCGACGAGTCGTCCGGCTTCCAGGCGTTGCAGATCGTGCCGCCGTCGGGCATCGATATCAGTGGGTTGGGCATCGAGGTGCAGATAGGTGCCATTGAGGGGCTGCCGTATCAAGGTGTGGTACGGCTTGGATTCCCAAATCCGGAATTCGTCTTCTGTACCTGGCTGACCACCGTCACCGCGGAATCGCTCATTGAACGGGCGACGGTGTTGACGACGGCCAAGCTCGACAAGATCGATGAGGCCCTGCGGCTGACTGCCCAGCCGCAGGAATCGACCCCTGAGGCGACGGCCAGGCTCAAGGAGATCAGGGATGCGCTGCGGCGGGGCGAGTTCCAGAACTGACTCGCGTGTCGCGACGATTCAGATTTTGGTCGGCGGCGGCGCGCGCCGCTCGGCTGCATCAAGCCTCGTGGAGGACCTGCCATCGATGTAGTCACGGAATAACGTCCGCTCATCGGCATTACCGAGCGCTCTCAGGTGATCTCGCCACCCGTGGCATCAACCATGTGACCGGCCAGATCCTGCCGAGATCTTGACTCAAGCGGTTTGGCGATGCCGGTGATCCACGCATACGGTGCGGGGTCGCCGTTCTCGTCCGCCGCGTCGAGGTCGATGCCGCAGGGTATGCCGTCCTTGCGATCGGGCTCCTGCCGCACCAGGCCCAGGATTTCCCCGGGCCGGATCGTCAGAGCCAGACCGACTTCGTCAAGCCGCTACGCGGGGGTGCATCGTGCGCGGAATGCATCAGCACCAACGTTTGCTGCCCACGTGCGGTCGGCGACGAACTCTGGCAGGCGAATAGGTTGGGGCACTTCATATTTGATGCTGTGATCGCTTACCCGCCGGAAAGCAGCTTCGTTGCACCGCGCCGGATTTCCTCGATCACCGCGTCGAGCGCGCGGCCCGTCGACCGGCGGCGGTGACGGACCAGCAGCAATCCGGGTTCGACGATCGCCGGCCCGGGGAAACGAGCCAGCCGCCGCTCGTCGACGGCGAAAACGGGCAGTACGGCCAGTCCGAGTCCAGCCGCGACGCAGGCCCGGGCGGCCTCGATACTGCCCAACCGAGTCGTGCGAACCACTGCCGCACTGTCCCGCAGGCACCGAGCGACCTCGTCGCTGTAGGTGCAGCCCTCTTCGAGTAGGAACCATCGCTGCTGCGCCAACTCCGCCCACGATTGCGCTGTCACCGATTGCCGCCGATCGGTAACGAATGCGAGTTCGAGGGTGCCCAGCTGATCGACAACGAGATCGGGCGCCTCGAGCGACGGCTCGAGCATCAGTGCGAGCGCAAAGCGGCCGGTACGTAGCGCGTCGGCCGCGTCGGCCGTGCCCGCCGGCGACAGCATGACCTCGACCCCCGGATGACGTCGTTGCAACGCCGCGATCACTCCGGGAAGCAGGTGCCCGCACAGGGATTCCGGCGCCACGATGCCGACCGTGCCTTGGATCGGGCCGGCTACATCCGGATCGGCGCGCAGCGCTGCCTCGGCATCGAGGACCAGACCGGCTTTCTCCAGGGTCCGCCGCCCCGCGTCGGTCAGCGTCGCGCCGAGCCGCAACCGATCGAACAGCCGCAGCCCGAGCTCGGTCTCCAACGTCTTGATGTGTGCGGTCACCGTCGACTGGGCGAGGTGTAATTCGGCCGCGGTCGCAGTGAAGCTGCCGGTCCTCGCGACTGCGACGAAGGTGGCGAGTACCCGGGTGTCCATACCGCCGATGCTATCGGAATATCCGATGGAGAATATCAAAATACATCGTTGGACTCGATCGTCGCGCGATGCGAGCATGAGACATATGAGCACCGAAGTACTGCGCTACACCGCATTCAGTACCGATCCGGCCGGCGGCAACCCCGCCGGGGTCGTCCTCGACGGGACCGGACTCGACGACTCCGAGATGCAGCGGATCGCCGGGAAGGTCGGCTATTCGGAGACTGCCTTCCTGAACCACACACGCGACCGGCACTACCGGGTTCGCTATTTCAGCGCGCTCGCCGAGGTCGATTTCTGTGGCCACGCCACCATCGCAACCGCAGTCGCACTCACCGAACGCATCGGTCCCGGCACACTGAATTTCCGAACCAACATCGGCGATATCGTCGTCGAGACCAGTACCGCCGACGATCACCCGGCCGCGACATTGACCAGCGTCGCAACGCATTCCAGGGCGGCGACCGCGACCGAGATCTCCGACACGCTGGCAGCGCTCGGCTGGGACCCAACCGATCTCGATCCGGCCTTTCCTGCCCGGGTGGCTTATGCCGGCAACGACCATCTGATGCTGGCCGCCGCATCCCGCGAACGCCTGGCCGCCCTGGACTACGACTTCGACGCCCTCGGCGCAGTCATGCGCGAGGCCGGATGGACGACGGTGCACCTGTTCTGGCACGAGGACGACCGCCGCTTCCAGGCCCGCGACCCCTTCCCCATCGGCGGAGTCGTCGAGGACGCCGCAACCGGTGCCGCAGCGGCGGCCTTCGGCGGATACCTCCGCGACATCGGTTATGCCGAATCTGGCCGAATCACCATCACCCAGGGCGTCGATATGGGGCGGCCGAGCCAGCTGCTGGTCGACCTCGATCCAGCCGCAACCGGCATCCGGGTCACCGGACACGCAGTGCGGATCGACTGAGCATCAGCCGCAACCGCGCCGAATTCCGGATCGGAGCGGCAAATTACCGCGGCGGCGGTGCAGTCGCTAAGCCATGCCTGTACCGCTGCCGTGATCGCCGGGGTCAAGGTCGCCCCCTGCAAGCGAACCTTGTCACCGGCGATATCTGGTCGAGCTGACAGCGCGTGATCGGAACCATTTCCGTCAGGTTCAGTGTGAGTTCTTCGGGCGTGTCAGCTATCGGATAGGTCGGTTCTGCCATGCGGTCCAGTCGCTGGTGGTCGCCGCGGTGGCCTGGAGCAGCAGGGGCAGGTACTGCTCGGTGAGGGTTTCGATGGAGGTCTCGGCGGCGTGCACGGTGACGTTCATTGCGGTGCGGACGATTCCGCGTCCGTCGCGCACCGGGGCGGCGATCGATCGGACCCCGGGGGCTAGATCTTGGTCGGCGAGGGCCCAGCCGCGTTCTCTTGTTTCGGTGAGGATTTCGTCGATTTGGGCAGGGCTGTAGTCGGTGGTCCGCAAACCCGATCGGCTGGGTTCGGCCAGGACGGTATGGACGGTTTCGGGGTCGAGCGCGGCGAGCAGGACCCGCCCTTGGGAGGTGACCATTGCCGGGAAGCGGGTTCCTATGTCGACGCGTAGGGCGATCAGTTTCGGGACGGCGACGCGGGCGACGTAGACGATGTCGGAGCCGTCGAGTTCAGTCATCGATGAGGACTCGCCAGTGTGGGAGACGAGTTCTTCCATGTGGGGTCGTGCAATGTCCCACAGGTTGAGCGCGCCGATGTAGGCCATTCCGAGTTCGAGAACCCGCGGGGTGAGGGTGTAGCCGTTGTGTCCGGATCGGACGTAGCCGAGTTCTTCGAGGGTGAGCAGGATGCGCCGGGCGGTGGGCCGGGCCAGGTCGGCTTCTTTGGCGACTTCGCTCAGCGACATCACCGGCCGGGTGGGGGTGAAGATTTTCAGCACGTGCAGACCTCTGGCCAGGGCTTCGATGAAGTCGGGTCCTTGCCCACGTTCGGCCATTGCAGCCCCTTCCAGGTATGGCGGTTGCCTCTCGAGTTTGTAGCTCGAGTCGGAGGTATTGGGTAGCGAGGTGTCGGTGCCGGCTCTCACAGTGCGCCCTCCTATGACGCTTGACACAGCGATCTGAGCGGGGCATTGTTGACCCTACACGAACGGACGACTGTCCGCCAGGCGGACAGAATTCGTTTGAACTGCATTTACTGCCTGCAGTAGCGCGTTCGTGGAGCACAACAGAAACGTGCGGCACCCGACGGTGAGCACGCGCACAGCGCATAGACCGTCATCGATCGACCGAACACTGCGGATCGCTTTCGGTGCCTGCACGTCGCACTTTCCAATCTCCGGCCTCGAGGTCGGATGGCACGGCATCTCGAAAGGACCACCAGCGTTGAAAACCTACGACATCGTCGTCATCGGTTTCGGACCTGTCGGGCAGATGATGAGCATCCAGCTCGGCCAGGCAGGGCACTCGGTCGCCGCATTTGAAGCCCACGAAACCCTCTACGGCCTGTCCCGCGCGGGCCACATGGACGACGAGATCGTCCGCACACTGCAGAAGATCGGCATCGATGAGGAGTTCAAGTCCGACGCGGTGGCCTGGGAGATGTACGACATGCGTACCAAGGCTTTCGATGGGGAGCTGCTGTTGCGTTTGGACTGGAGCCAGGTCGGACCCCATGGGCACCGCGGGCACTGGATCTTCTATCAGAACTATCTCGAACTCGCGATGAACCGCGCCGCGACCGAGACCGGCAACGTTGATGTCACGATGGCGACGAAGGCCGTGTCGTTCGAACAGGACGATGAGGGCGTCACCGTGACCCTCGAGAACCGCAAGACCGGGGAACGCAGTCAGGTGCGCGCGCGGTATCTGGTCGCCGCCGACGGCGCCAACAGCACCATCCGTGAAGCCCTCGGCATCGAGAGCTGGGTCGGCAACTGCGACTACGAACAGCTCGTGGTCGACTGCAAGGAGAAGCACAAGCTGCACTTCGAGTTCGACAACGGTCAGTTCGCCGATCCCGCGCGTCCGGGCTGTCTGTTCCAGCTCGGTGCTCAGCATCACCGCTGGGAATGGACGTTGCTGCCCGGGGAGAAGCCTGAGGACTTCACCGAGGAGCGGGTCTGGGAATTGCTGTCGCCGTGGGTGGGTCCCGAGGATGTGGAGATCCTGCGCCGGCCGGTCTACCGGTTCCGGGAAGTTGTCGCCGAGCACTGGCAGGACAGGCGGGTGTTCCTTGTCGGCGACGCCGCCCACGTGCTGTGGCCGTTCGCCGGGGAAGGCATGTGCAACGGCATCCGCGACGCGTCGGCACTGACCTGGCGTATGGATCTGGTGCTGCGCGGACAAGCCTCGCCGCAAATTCTCGACAGCTATACCGCCGACCGTAAGCCGGTCTTCACAGCGTGGATGAACCTGTCGCGCGAGATCGGGTTGCCCTGTGTGATCACCGATCCCGGCATCGCCGAAATGCGCGATCAGGGGATGAAGGTGGCCCTGGCCGACCCGTCGCTGGCACCGCCGTTGCCGCAGATCCCCGGCCCGAAGGCCTTCGTCCGTCCCGGGGACCCGACCGCGGGAACAGTCGGCTACCAGGGCCTGGTCGAAGTCGACGGACAGATTGGACTGTTCGACGATCTCGTCGGTACCGGCTGGGTGCTGCTGAGCGCCGATGCCGCGGCTGTCGACTCACTGAGCGAAAACCAGCGGGATTTCGCCGATCGGATCGGCATCGTCACCGCCTACATCGGCGCGCCCGGATCCGGCGCCCCGGTGATCGACGTGGACGGAACCTACACCTCATGGCTGTCCGAACTCGGCGCATCCACCGTCCTGGTGCGCCCCGACTTCTGGTTGTTCGGCAGCGTGTCGAGCGCCGGGGAGGCGGGGCTGCTGCTGGACTCGCTGGCCGACGGGTTCGCGGGCCGCTTCCCCGCCCCGGCCAGGGTGCCGCAGCCCGACGCGCAGCCGGCGGCGGTGTGATCATGACCGAGACCGCAGAGTCGGCCGTCGCAGCCGCGCCGTGGCGGGCCGAGGTCGACGCGCACAAGCGGGCAATGCCGCTGCAGCGGCTGATCGGCAACGGCTTGGACTACGCCGACGTCGTCGAGTTGTATGCCCTCGCCGACGCCGGGATTCCCTGGGCGGATGCCGGTGCTCGAATCGGTGAACGGATCGCCGACTCGGCCATCGAGTCGCTGGCGGCCGGGCACACCCGCACAGCACATGCCGATTTCCTGCGCGCCAGCGCCTGCTACCGGGTCGGACAGGTGCCGCTGCCGGACACCGACGCCCGCAAAACGCCCATGTACCGCAAGCTCATCGAGTACTACGGCGCAGCCGGCGCGCTCAGCGATCCCGCCGTCGAGCACATCAGCATCCCCTACCAAGGTGCCGAGCTGCGCGGATGGCTGCTCAGACCGCGCGGGGTGAGCAGGCCCCCGACAGTAATCGTGATGGGTGGGTTCGACGGCTGGCGCGAGGAATACCACGTCGGGGCGACCTATTTGGTCGCGCGCGGGGTAGCGGTCCTGCTCGTCGACGGCCCCGGCCAGGGCGAGACCCGGGTGCTGCAAGGCCTGTATCTCGACCACGATGTGCCCAAGGCGTTTTCGGCGATGGTCGACTACCTGCTCGCCGACCACCGGCTGGGCGACCGGATCGGTATCTGGGGCAACAGCATGGGTGGATTCCTCGCCGCCCTCGTCGCGGCCACGGACTCGAGGATCGCGGCCTGCTGCGTGAACGGCGGCACGATCCGTCCAGCGGAGATCCTCGACCGCTACCACCGGTTCATCACCAAAGTACAAGCACTGCTGGGGATTTCCGATCCCAGCCACGCACGGGAGGTGATGGAAACCTTCGTGCTCACCGATTCGACGCTCGCCTCGCTGCGGTGCCCGTTGCACGTCATGCACGGCACACCGGATCGCGTGTTCCTGATCGAGAACGCCCGCGCCCTCTACGACAGCGCCGCCGCACAGGACAAGACCTTCAGCGAGTTCCCCGACGGCGACCACTGCATCTACAACCACTCCCACGACAAACACACACGCATTGCGGACTGGTTCGCCGACCGGCTCAGCGACGACCAAGGAGACCCCCGATGACCAGTACGGCCAGGCCCGACATCCCGCAGGGCCGCATCCTGATCCGCGGCGCACACCTGCTCACCCAAGATCCGGCTCTGGGGGAGTTCGTCGGCGATGTTCTCATCGATGACGGTGTCATCGCCGAGGTCGGTACCGGCATCGACGACGCCGGCGCCACCGTTATCGACGGCGCCGACCGGGCTGTGCTGCCCGGATTCGTCGACACTCACCGCCACACCTGGCAGGGCGCGATCCGCCAGGTCGGCACCGGGTGGGACTTCCCGAAATACCGTCAGCACATCCAGCTCACCTGGGGACCGCAGTTCACCCCCGACGACGTCTACATCGGTAACCTCGTCGGCGCGATCGGCGCGATCGACGCCGGGATCACCACCTTGCGCGACGAATCCCACATCCAGAACAGCCCCGCCCACACCGACGCCGCGATCGCCGCGTTGCGTGAGTCCGGGATCCGCGCGGCCTTCGCCTACGGCTGGCCCTCGATCGACTCCGACAAGTGGATGCTGCGTGGAGAAGCCACCCACCCCGACGATATCCGCCGGGTGCGCTCGCAGGTGCTCAGCGACGACGACGCCCTGGTCACCCTGCAGGCCATGCTGCGCGGCCCGGAGCTGTCCACCCTCGACGTCACCACACAAGACCTCGCGATGGCCCGCGAGCTCGGCATCCGCTCGAGCATGCACGTCGGAAACGGCCCCTGGGGCCCGCAATACCGTGGCATCGGCAGCCTCGGCGAAGCCGGCTTGCTCGGGGAAGACCTGCTGTTCATCCACTGCTGCACCAGCGATGACGAAGAACTGAAGATGCTCGCAGACTCCGGTGGCCACGCCTCGGTCTCGGCCGCGGTGGAGGCGGTCCTGCCCGGCCTCGGCGCGCCCGCCACCGGCCGGCTGCTGGCCAACGGAATCCGCCCCAGCCTGAGCGTGGACACCGAAGCCTCGGTGGCCGGCGACATGTTCAACGTCATGCGCGCGGCGCTGTCGGCACAGAACGTGGGCGTCAGTATCGACCCCGCAAGCTATGAGTTCCTGCCCGCCTTCACTCCCGCCGACCTGCTCGCTATGGCCACCATCGAAGGCGCCCGCGCCTCGGGCCTGGACCACAAGACCGGCAGCATCACCCCCGGCAAAGCCGCCGACCTGATCATCCTGCGCCTCGACGCCGCCAACCTGCTGCCCGCCAACGACATCGCCGCCAGCATCGTCGGTGCCGGTCACCCCGGAAACATCGACACCGTTCTGATCGCCGGACAGGTCCGCAAATACCAGGGTCGGCTCGTCGGCCTCGACCTCACCGACATCCGACACCGCGCCGAAGCCTCACGCGACCGGCTGTTCAGCGTCGAGCTCGTCGACGGCTGACCACACCACTACGGACCCCCGACGGGTTCAGCGAAAGGAAACCGCAGTGACTTCCGATCCGACCCCCCGACTGCGACCTGCCCGCCCCCTCGACGGCATCGTCATCGCCGATCTGTCCCGCGTGCTGGCCGGCCCCTATGCCACGATGCTGCTCGCCGACATGGGCGCCGAGGTGATCAAGGTCGAAGGACCGGGCGGCGACGACACCCGCTCGTGGATGCCACCAGTCCGCCCGGACGGCGTCTCGACCTATTACTCGGCCATCAACCGCAACAAACGCTCGGTCGTGCTCGACTTCAAAGATCCCGACGATCTCACCGTCGCCCACGCGCTGACCACTCGCGCGGACATCGTCGTGGAGAACTTCAAACCCGGCGGCCTCACGCGTTTCGGCCTGGACTACGAGGCGGTCAGAGAACGCAACGAGGCCGTCATCTACTGCTCGATCAGCGGATTCGGCACCGCGAAGGGAGCGTCGCTGCCCGGTTACGACCTGATCGTGCAGGCGATGTCGGGGCTGATGAGCCTGACCGGTGATCCTGATGGCTCTCCGTATCGAGCAGGGATCAGCGTGTTCGACGTCATGGCCGGGTTGCACTCGACCATCGGCATCCTCGCCGCATTGCGCCACCGCGATGCCACCGGCGAAGGACAGCGCATCGAAACCAACCTGATGTCCTCGGCCATGAGCGGCCTGGTCAACCAGACCTCGGCCTACGTGGCTGGCGGCGTGACCCCGCACCGGATGGGTAACGCACATCCAAGTCTGTTCCCGTATGAGCCGCTGCCCACCGTCGACAAGGACCTGATCGTCACGGCCGGCAACGACGCACAGTTCCGTCGACTGGTTGAAGTCCTCGGTATCGCCGACGTCGCCGACGATCCCCGCTTCGCGAGCAATGCCGACCGCACCGCCAACCGTGAACAACTGCGGCCGCTGCTGATCGAACGGCTCCGGACCCAACCAGCGCAGCACTGGTTCGAACGGCTCAACGCCGTCGGTGTCCCCAACGGACCGATCAACACGATCGCCCAGGGCGTTGAGTATGCCCGTGAGCTCGGGTTGGACCCGGTGGTGCAAGTCGGCCCCGAACGACACGCGATCCCAGGTGTGCGCAACCCGATCACGTTCTCCACCCTCACTCCCCGCTACGAACTGCCGCCGCCTGGCCTCGGCGAACACAGCGACGAGATCCGTGCCTGGCTGTCTGCCACCGCGACCACCTCGGAGGAACGATGAGTACCGACAACACTCCGAACCGATACCCCACCGCTCTGGGCACGTCCACCCGCACCGAGATCAAACTTCTCGGCCACGACCTCGCCGGCGACCTCATGGGCCAGGTCGGCTTCGGAGAGCTGGCGTTCTGGCTGGTCACCACCCGCCGCCCCACCCCCGGTGAGCTTCGGGTGTTCGAGTCGGTGCTGGTCGCTCTGGCCGACCACGGCTTCACCCCGACCGCGATCGCTGCCCGGCTGACCTACCTCAGCGCTCCGGACTCGTTGCAGGGTGCGCTCGCAGCCGGTCTTCTCGGTGGCGGCTCCCGGTTCCTCGGCGTCACCGAGGACTGCGGGCAGTTCCTGCACGAGACCCTCGCCGCCCACACCGCCGACGGCTCCGCTCTCCCCGACAACGACGACGGCTGGGACCAGCTCGCCCTCGCCGCGATCGAGCAGCAAAAACAGCGCGGCAGTTACGTCCCCGGACTCGGGCACCCCAACCACAAAGACGGCGATCCCCGCACGCCCGCCCTGATGCGCATCGCCGAAGAGGAAGACCTGATGGGCCCGCACCTGCAGCTGTTCGCCGCAATCGGTCGGATGAGCGAAACCGCACTGGGCCGCTGGCTGCCGCTCAACGGTGCCGGAGTCTGCGGAGCCGCACTGGCCGACCTCGGCCTGGACGTCGACCTGCTGCGCGGATTCGCCCTGCTGGCCCGCTGCGCGGGCCTGCTCGGCCAGATCGCCGAGGAACGCCGCAACCCGATCGCCAACGACATCTATCTCAGCGTCGACCGCAGCGCCTACTACCAGGCACCCGGCGCCCCGGACACCAACCCGACGCACCAGTCCGCCGCCGATTCTTCCACCGCAACCTCTGCAAGGAGCCTGTGATGGCATTCGTCACCGAGGACAACATCACCGATCTGGCCATCAAACGCTGGTCGACCGCGCACTCACCACGCCTGGCGCAACTGATGACCACCCTGGTCCGTCACATCCACGAATACGCCCGAGAGGTCGATCTCACCGAGGCCGAATGGATGGCGGCCATCGAATGGCTGACCCGGGTCGGGCAAATCTCCGACGACAAACGCCAGGAATTCATCCTCGCCTCCGATGTCGTGGGACTCAGCATGCTCGTCGTCCAACTCAACAATCGCTTCGACAGCAAGGCAACCCCGGCCACCGTCCTCGGCCCCTTCCACATCGACAACTCACCCGCCGCACCCTTCGGCTACGACATGTCCGACGGCATACCCGGCATCCCGCTGTTTCTCACCGGAACGGTCAACGACACCGCAGGCAACCCGATCCCCGGAGCGATCCTCGATGTCTGGCAGGCCGACGCCGACGGCACCTACGAAGCACAAATGCCCGAGATCGACGAGGCACGCCTGCGCGCCAAGTACCAGACCCGCACCGACGGCACCTACTGCGTACGCACCATCGCCCCCCTCGGCTACACCATCCCCATGGACGGCCCCGTCGGCGAACTGATCAGCCGTAGCGACATCAGTGAATACCGTCCCGCTCATGTCCACTTCATGTTCGACGAACCGGGCTACGAGAAGCTGATCACCCACCTGTTCCAGGAAGGCACCGACTACCTCGACACCGACGTCGTCTTCGGCGTCAAAGACCCCCTGATCGTCAAATGCGTCGAAAATCCGGCCGGGCCCAGCCCCGACGGGCGAGTGATGGACACACCATTCCTGGTCGCGCATTACGACTTCGTGCTGCAGCCGAAGAACTGAGGCCGTATCACCAACGGCCGCATCTCCACCGAAAGAAATCATGCAACCGTTCCTCCGCTGCACCGGGATCGCGGTCCCGCTGCGCCGCAGCAACGTCGACACCGATCAGATCCTTCCATCGGAATTCATGAAACGTACGACCTGCACCGGCTATGAGGACGCGTTGTTCGCCGAATGGCGCAAGGACCCCGGATTCATCCTCAACCACACCCCTTTCGACCGAGGCCGCATCCACGTCGCCGGTCCCGACTTCGGCATCGGATCCTCGCGCGAACACGCAGTCTGGGCGCTGCTCGACTACGGATTCCGGGCCGTCCTCTCGTCCCGGTTCGCCGACATCTTCCGCACCAACGCCGGCAAGGCCGGCTTACTGTGTGCGCAGCTGGCTACCACCGACATCGAGGCCCTGTGGCACAGCATCGATCTAGCACCACAGGTACCGCTCACCGTCGACCTGGCCACCCAGGAAGTCACGGTAGGCAACAACACTCACGCCTTCGATATCGACAACTCCACCAAATGGCGCCTGCTCCGCGGACTCGACGACATCGACCTCACCCTCGGACACGCCGACGCCATCACCGAGTTCGAGCGCCACCGTCCACGATGGAACCCCCGAACCACATGACGCCCCTAACGCCAAGGCTGCGTAGTTAAGGGATCCTCCCCGGTTGTCTCGGATGCCGTCGAACTTCACCTCGAATACCCCTGGCATCGCGCCGGGAGCTACCGGCATCGCCGGCAACGCCCAGATCCGCTGGAAACACGCCTGATAGGCGGCGATCCCGTCGGGGTTCAGGCGGGCGCCCTGCACGGTAGCGACCACCAGGCCGCCCCTTCGCAGGACCTGCAGATGCTGCGACACCGGATTCCCTGTGATCACACAGGTCCAAGCCGACGCCGGGTGCGCACCCGCGCGTTCGCTACGTCCGCCCTCCCCGCCGTCCGGCCCGTTGGGCGACCTTCCGAGCGAGGTCGTCGAGCGGAGGCGGTAGGAGCGGCATGTGGTCGAACTACCGACCGGCCATCCTCCATGCGCGCCACCGTCGAAGCGGGCCGGACCGGCCTGGGAGTTACCCGAACCGTTTCCCTGCTGCGGCCGGCACAGTCGGAGCGAAGTTGTGTGTCCGTACTGCTTGAACAGCGACCACTTCGATATCGGCCTTACCGCCATGATCGATGGCTTTGCCCATCACCTCGGCTCGGCAGACCGACCTGATAGCTGACCGACTTTCCCTGCGCTCCAGGAGATTTCACCCATGCATATCGCTGCCTCAAGCGTGCGGCCAGGAAGTCGCGACCGACCAGGCCGAGCGCGGGTGGCGAGCGGGTCCGCACGCCTTCTTCGAATCGCTTGCGGACGGCCGGATGGTTCACACAGCCGGCGCCTCGCGTTCCGTGGTCAGGCTTTCACGAAGCGCAGGAGCGCTGTGTTGACCTCGTCGGCGTGGGTCCACAGCAGGCCGTGGGGTGCGCCGTCGATTTCGACGTATTCCGCGTGCGGGACCAGTGCCGCGAACCGGCGGCCCGAGGCGTCCACCGGCAGGATGTTGTCCTTGGTGCCGTGCAGGATCAGTGTCGGCAGTTGGGTGGTGCGCACGGCATCGACATCGGGGCGGAAGTCCTCGATCCATGCCGGGACGACGGCGTAGGCGGCGACCGGCGCGCTGGTGGTGGCGGTATTCCAGTTCGCCCGGACGACCTCTTCGCTGATGCGTGTGCCGAGCGTCTCGTCGAGGTTGTAGAAGTTCTTGTAGAACTGCGTGTACCAGGCATAGCGGTCGGCCCGCGCGGCGGCGGCGATGCCGTCGAAGACCTCCTGTGGCACGCCCTCGGGATTGTCGTCGCGCTGCACCAGGAACGGTTCCAATGAAGCCAGGAATGCCAGCTTGGCGACCCGCTCGGGTCCGTAGTTCTTGATGTAGCGAGCCAGTTCGCCCGTGCCCATGGAGAAGCCGACCAGGATGACCTCACGCAGGTCCAATGCCGTCAATACCGCATTCAGATCGGCGGCGAAGGTGTCGTAGTCGTACCCCTCGCCGACCTTCGACGATCGCCCGAACCCACGGCGATCGTAGGTGATCACACGGAAACCGGCCGCCAGCAGTTCGCGCGCTTGCCGTTCCCAGCTGGCGCCGTCCAGCGGGTAGCCGTGGATCAGTACGACCGGCTGTCCGCTGCCGTGGTCTTCGTAGTACAACTCGACTGTGGTGCTGTTCTCGGTGCCGACGGTGATGAATCCCATGACTGACTCCTCGCGACTCGATTGTGTGAACGACTTCGACTTCATCGTGGAGAACGATCGTTCTCCACGATGTCTGCTATGTTAGAGAACGTGCGTTCTCGGCGCAAGCGAAAGAGAGGCGTGATGTGACTCACACGGTGCAGCGTCCTGTCGGCGACGTGCGTGAGCAGGTCATCAAGGCTGCCGACACGCTGTTCTACGAGCGGGGAATCCAGTCGGTGGGCATGGACGCGGTGCGGGAGGCGGCTGGCGTGTCGCTCAAACGCATCTATTCGCTGTTCGGCTCGAAGGACGACCTGATTGCGGCGGTGCTGCGGCACCGGTCTGCCATGTGGGACGACGGCCTGGCGTCGGCCGCGCGGCCGACGATGACCGCGCGAGAGCGGTTGCTGGCGATCTTCGATTTCCTCGACGCATGGTTCCGTGCGCCGGACTTCCGGGGCTGCGCGTTCATCAACGCCTACGGCGAATTGAGTTCGGGCTCACCGGCTGTGAGCGAGGCGGTGCGGGCGCAGAAGGACGCCTTCGGCGAATACGTCGCCCGCCTGGTCGCCGAGGCCGGCGCCCCACCTGAGCTGGCACCCCAAATCGCCATACTCGCCGAAGGCGCCCAAACCACCGCGGCCATCGCGGGCACCCCGGCCCCCGCACGTCAGGCCCGAGCCGCAGCGCAAACTCTGCTTGACGCCGCATCGGCAAACGCTCGGCACAGCACCGACTGATTCGTCGGCGACTGCCCCAGCGATGTCGAAAGCCTCACCGTGCATCGTCCGCGTAGTACTGGCCCTTCGCGAAAACCGCTGCCGCCCTTCGCCATGTGACCGGCTCTGTCGGACTCGGACTACTACGGCGGCTCCTCCCCACCCGCCCCGTTCAGCGGTCGGTGCACCTATCCCGGACCACGCCGGCCGGCTGCCGGCGTGGTCCGGGAACCGGCCGGATGGTTCCCGTGTTCACTGGCCGCCACAGCGGCTGGGGTTACGGCGGCTGCCGCGGTCAATGGAGGCTGCTCCTAACCGACCGAGGGGTGCTGCTCAGTGTGCTGGCCGGCCAGCGATCTTCGCCAACCGCCGTGCTGTTCCAGCAAGGGGTCGAAGTCGATCAGCGTTGGGGCGGGTGGATCACTCGTCCGGGGACGGGTATGAGGCGATATGTGTCGCCGTGGGTCCGGACCAATCCGGCGGTGGGAGGGGCGAAGTGGCTGCCCAGCAGGAGTGTGTCGGTATCGGCGAGGTCGGCGAGCAGGTCGCGGCGGGTGCGGGCGGCTCGATCCGGGTCGACGTCGACGCTGCTGCACAACGCCGGGTCGGCCAGCTGTACGGGGTGATGGATGCAGTCGCCGGTAACGACGGCGGAGCGCCCGGCGCTGTGCACAGCCACGGCGACCTGGCCGGGGGTGTGACCGGGAGTGGGCACAAGCCGCAGTCCAGCAGCGATGTCGGTGCCCTCGGCGCGGACGTCGATGAGGTCGAGTTGGCCGCTGTCGCGGACGGGTTGAACGGAGTCGGCGAGCATGCGCCTACGGCTGTCATCGATGTCTGCGCCGTCCCAGTAGTCGGATTCGACGCGGGAGGTGATGTAGCGGGCGTGGGGGAACGTCGGTGTCCAGCCGCCGTGACCGTCGGGGCGTGTGTTCCATCCGACGTGGTCGGTGTGCAGATGGGTCAGGATGACCAAGTCGACGGATTCGGGTGCGAAGCCGACACCGGCCAGACGTTCGAGATAGGGGGTGTGCAGATTGTGCCAAGCGGGGTTCGGGCGGATCTTGCCGTTGCCGATTCCGGTGTCGATGAGTACACGCAAGCCTGCGGTCTCGACGGCGAAGCTGTGCACGGCCAAGTGCAGAGTCCCGGCTTCGTCGGCGAAGTCGGGAGCAAGCCAGTTCGTGCGCTGCACGACGTCGGCGGTGGCCCCTGGCAGCAGCCATGGACCGGTTTCGGGAGGCAGGATCACCTCATCGATACGGTGAATGACTGTATCGCCGACGCTCCAACTGGGAGCACTGCCGGGCGGTCGAAGGGGCTGTGGCATGCGGAACTCCGTGTGTGGCAGATGTGTCGAGTTTCGGTGTGGTGCTTCGGATGTCGGCGCCCGGCCTCAGCCTCGGGGCGCGGTTGAGCGATAACGACTGAGGAAGGTGGCGATCGCTTCGTCGATGACTGTCTCGCGCGGGGGAGTGCTCGATGAGGTCGTGGGGACTGCCATCACCATGGGCCAGACGATGAATTCTTGGATGAGCCCGAGGAATTGGTGAGCGGCCAGTTCCGGTGACGGGCATGCGATCGTGCCCGCCTCGCTCATCTGCTGCAGGCAGGCAGCGAGGGCTTGCATCAAGGGCTGCTTGCCCAGTCGGTAAAACTCCTCGGCAATCCATGGGGCGCGTCGGGATTCGGAGATCACCAGCCGGGTGAACGCGATCTGATCGGTTTCGTCGATGAAATCCAGGAGCGCTTGGGAGAAGTCGCGCAGAAACTCTGCCGGATCATCTCCGCCGGCAACTTTCGCCGCGAAACGTACAGGCAGAGTGTCGGGGTCGAGGTTGCCCCAATGTTCCTGCATGACTGCGCGAAAAACGGCTTCCTTACTGCCGAAGCGGTTGTAGACCGTCTGCCGTGCGACGCCCGCCCGGGTTGCGATGCTGTCGAGGTTGACACCGTCGTAGCCGTCGTCCAGGAACAAGGATCTCGCTGCCGAGAGGATCTTGGTGCGGCTGCGTTCCCGCACCGCATTGTTGCCGGACAGCGACTGCGAGGAAGCGGTGGGGGGCACCGTCGAACACCTCCGTGTGGAACTGGACTGGACTGATCAATCTAAATTGTGCCCTGTAGCACTTGTGGACACATTACTTAGATTGTACAGTCCAGTCTAATCATGGCCCTGAACTGGCCTCCTTTCGCACCCAAGGCAAACCATGGACTATCCACAACAAGTCGGCGGCCTCTCCGTCGCCGCGCGGCTCGACCGACTGCCCATGACTTCGCTGCACAAGCGCTTCACCGCGATCATGGCGCTGGGCACCTTCTTCGAGATCTACGAGCTGTTCCTGTCCGGAGTCCTCGCGACCACCTTGAAGAAGACCTTCACACTGCACGGCCTCGAGCTGTCACTGGTCCTCGCGTCGGCTTTTGTCGGCGCATTCATCGGAGCCGTGGTCATCGGGCGAATGGCGGACCGAGTCGGTCGGCGCAGCGCCTACATGCTCACACTCAGCCTCTACTCGGCAGCCACTCTCGCCTGTGCCTTTGCACCCAACGTGTGGACTTTGGTCCTGTTCCGCTTCATCGCGGGGATCGGACTCGGTGGCGAATTGCCGGTGACCGACTCTTTCCTCGGCGACATCCTGCCGCCCGAGCGCCGCGGCCGCTATGCCGCATGGGCGTTCACCGCCGCCTATCTCGCTGTCCCCGTTGTCGGGTACCTCGGGATGACGCTGGTCGGCACGACTCCGCTCGGGATCGCTGGCTGGCGGTGGATGTTCGGCTTCGGCGCCTTGGGAGCAGTGCTCACCTTCCTGGCGCGACGAGGCCTGCCCGAGTCGCCGCGGTGGCTCGAGTCGGTGGGCCGGTCGAAGGAGGCAGACGCGATCACCGCGCGTCTCGAGGCGGCCGCGCAGCAGGAAGGGTGGACACCACCTGCCTCGGAGCCCGTCACCGCCGCTGCTTCCGCTCCCGTGCAAAAGCTGCCGATTACCAGCCTGTTTCGGGAGCCCTTCACCCGACGCACGATCCTGATGGCCATCCTGTGGGTCCTCGCGCCTGTCGGCTACTACGGGTTCAGCAGCCTCGCCACACTCGCCCTGGCCGCAAAAGGATTCACCGTCAGCAGCTCGCTGACCTATCTGACCTTCTCCTTCATCGGATACCCACTCGGCTCGTTCCTGTCTGTCCTGGTCATGGACAAGTACGAGCGGAAATGGATCCTGTGCGCCGCGTTCACCGCGATGGCTTTGACCGGGATGGCATACGGAAACGCGACGACAACGGCGGCGATCATCATCTCCGGTTTCTGTTTCACCATGGTCGCCAACGTGATGTCCAACGCCGGCCATATCTACCAGCTCGAGCAGTACCCGACCGGTGTGCGGACCACCGCGACCGGTTGGCTGTACTCGTTGAGCCGACTGTCCACCGCGGCAGCACCGTTCTACCTGATCCCGCTCCTGGATTCCTACGGCGCCGCCGCTGTGTTCACCCTGGTGGCCGTCGTCATGCTCGCGGCCGCGTTCGCCATGACATTCGGCGTCAAGACCACCGGCCTGTCCGTGGACGCGATCGCCGACCCGAACACACAAATCAGCCCCGAGGTGTCGGCTCGCTCCACGGCGTTGCCGCTGAGCACACCCGAAACCCCCTGAACGGCAAGGAGTTACCACCATGTCCGAAATTCATTGGAACCGTATGACTGCGCCAACTCTGCGCCAGCGCGCGGCTCAGGGTGCTCCCGTGCTGCTGCCGGTCGGCTCGACCGAGCAGCACGGACCGCACCTACCCACCGGTGTCGACGACTTCCTCAGCGCCGAGGCTTGCCGTCGCGCCGCAGCCATCATGGTCGCGAACAACCGGCCGGTGGTCGTCGCCCCTTCCCTGTGGTGCGGACTCGCGCAACACCACATGGAATTCGGCGGAACCTTCACCCTCACCCTGGCGACGTATCACTTGCTGCTACGGGACCTGTGTCGGTCGGTACTCACAGCAGGATTCACCAAGATCCTCGTCGTCAACGGCCACGGCGGAAACGTCACAGCCCTCAACGCGCTCAGTAACGAACTGTCCGAGGAACTATCGGCCACCATCGCCGTCACCAGCTACTTCACCGCAGCGCAGACCCGCACGGCAGAGGTTCTCGACACGCAGGACACATTGATGCATGCCTGTGAGGGGGAGACCTCCATGATGATGGCCATCGCCCCTGAACTGGTCGATCTCACCCAGCTCCCGAACGCGACGGGGCCGGACATCGCGTTGCAATCAGCGCCCGACCACATTGTCTACACGCCGCGATCGTTCAAACATGTCACACCCTCCGGCGTCGCCGGAGACGCCAGAGCCGCAACCGCGCAGAAGGGTGAAGCCATCCTCGACGCGAGCGCGCAAGCCATCGCCGAATGGCTGATGAATTGACCGCTCGCTCAGCGCACTAGTCCGCCATCACGACATCGCGTGTCTCCGGACCGAGGGCCGCTCCGGCGGCGACCAAGATTCCGCCGAGCACTGCGAGTATGGGCGCGGCCGCTTGCTCTGAGAAAACGCTCGAAAGTCCGCTGATATAGAAGGCATAGAATGCGGGGACAACGAGCGCGAGGCTGTAGCCCACGCCGTAACCGGTCGCCCGGATTCCGGCCGGAAAGCGCTCGGTCAGGTACGCCGCGATCGGACCGTACAGCGATATCGTGCTGATCTGGATAGCAAAGGCGCACAACGCGATCGGTACGACGGCTGCACCGTCGAGCGTGGACAGTACCAAGAACCCAGTTGGCGTGACGATGGCTGCGACAATTCCTGCGCCGATGTAGAAGCGGCGGCGACCTATCCGCTGGGAGAGTACCGCTGCTGCGATGAAGGTGCCGACGGTGATCAACGAGGAGATCAACATGATCGGCGTAACGGTGGTACTCGGGACTTGGAGCTGCAACCGCATCATCGACGGTAGAACGGCGAGACCGAGGTTGGCCAAAAGCCAGGCACCGGTCATCACCACGAACACTTGCACCAAAGCCGTTCGGTGTTCGCCTCGCACCAACTGCATCAAAGGCGACGTCGACGAGGTGGTAGATGCCGTCACCGGGGCATTGTCATCGCTGTTGTCGAATTCTGGGGACTCCTCGACGTGCGTCACGTAGTAGATGAAGGTTGTGGCTGCGAGGAGAGCGCCGATGACGAATGGTATGCGCCAACCCCATTGAACGTAGGCGGAGTCGGTTCCGGTGGAGGTCATGGAGTTGAGCAGGACCAACGTGATGAGAGCGATGGACGCATTAGCGAGTGGGTTGGTGCAGGTGATCAAACCGCTCACTAGGCCACGTTTGCGCGCGGGGCTCCATTCCATGGCCAGCGGCACCGCGGTGCTGTATTCACCACCGAGGAAGAAGCCGCCGAGGAAGCGGAGGGCGATCAACATGACGATCGCCCAGTGACCGACATGCTGGAACCCGGGCAGGAGGGCGATCGCGAAAACGGAGATGCCGAATCCGGCCACCGCGACCAGGGTTGGTCGCCGCCGACCCATCCGGTCGGCCCATTGACCGAAGAAAGCAGCACCCAGCGGTCGGGCGATGAGTGTGGAGGCGAAGACGAACGCCGAAATGATGGCTTCGGTCGCGGCGCTGGTAGACGACGACTGAAAGTAGCCCATCGCCGGTGCGAGGGCGATGATCGGCAGAAATATGTCGAATTGGTCCGCGTAGTAGCCGAGCACTCCGCCGCGAATCGCGGACTTGCGATGCTCGCTGCGCTCAGCGCCCGCATTCTTTTCGTCGTGACCGAGGTCGGTCCGGGGTGTGTCTGTCATGGTTTTCTAGCTCTCCGGGGAGATTTCAGTGGCAAGACCCAAGGGGCGGGCCGCGGTGCGTTGGGTGGTGGGTCGGCGTAGTCGCGTGCGAGGACAAGCTCCCGCCATGGAGTTCGGTGATCTCGGAGTTGAGCGCGCGAGGACAGCTATCCGGAGGATCGCGCCCGAATGGGATTCGTCGTCGTGGCCCCGGCGACCGTGGTCCTTCTGACGCTCACCACTGCACCTTTTGCCGTACTCGGGACATCAGGTTGGTCGCCGCGGAGCGCATTAGCGCGATATCGGAGCTGACAACGATGTAGTGGAATCCGGCGGAGATCGCGCGATCGACCTCTGACTCGTCCGCGGCGAAGATGCCGAGCGCGGTGCCGGTTTTCTTCCCGGCGGCGACGATGGAGTCGGTGATCCGCACCGCCTCCGGTGTGTCGTGACGACCCGGCGTTCCCACGGAGACCGACAGATCGAGGGTACCGATGAAGGCGATATCGAGCGGGCCCACGATATCGTTGATCGGATCTTCGAAGCTCGCGGTTTCCAACTGCCCGATCGCCAATGGGTGGCTCGTGTAGCGATCGAGATACTCGGTCAACGGTATCGCGCCGTAGCAGGCGCTCGACTGCGCCAGGCTGATACTGCGGGAGCCGCCGGGCCCGTACCTCAGCGCCTGTACGAACCTGCGCGCTGAGGTCGCGGACCGTACGGTGGACAACTGGATTCCGGCTGCTCCGGCCTCGAGTAATCGGTTGGCCAGTCCGGTGTCGAGCGTTGGGATCCGCACGGTTATGTCGAGACCGTTCGCGCGGGCCACCGCGAGCGAATGACGCGCCTCGGCATAGGACAGTTGGCTGTGTTCGAGATCGAGCACAGCGAAGTCGAACCCGGCCAGGGCAACCAGATCGATGACCTCGCCGCCGGCGATCTTCACGAACGTTCCTATTTGGGGCGCGCGAGTGAGCCGGGACCGCAAATCCTCGGCCGATGCTGTCTCGGTGGTCACGAGATGCCGACCAGGGCCGCAGTGTTCGTCACAGTCATCGTCCGCAGGTCATCGGCCGACACTCCCGCATCGAGAAGATCACCGATGACGCGGTCGTACCCCTCGACCGGCAGTGGGTTGCCTCGCTGGCCGAGATCGGAGCCGAAAATGGTGTTTTCGACGCCGAGCAGACGGATCAGCCGAACCAGTTCGGCGGGCTCCCAGTTACAGAACGACGATCGGTCGTCGTACATGCAGAGGGAATGCTCGATCACGGCGCCGAGTGAGATCCACTGCCGGACGAGCTCTTCATCAGCCTCGATGACGAAATTGGGGTGATTGACCAGCAGGCGGCCGATTCCGCGGCGCGCCGCCTCGGTGAGAACAGCGGTTATTTCTGTCGGCGCCATGTGACCGGTGGAAAGGATCAGATCGTGTTCGGCGATCAGGTCGAGCACGTCGTGAGCCGCGGGGATCAGCGTGCCGTCCGAGTCGAGGACCTCGATCGGCGCACCGACGCTCAATGAATGATCCGTGGTGGGAAAGCGCAGCTCGTCGCTGTGCGCGCAGATGTGGCGATCGGAGCTGATCGTCGGGAACCAGACGATGCGGCCGCCGCGATTGATCGCGAGCTCGACCGCGGTCGGGTTGACGCCCCCGACGTAGTTGTTCAGCGCCACTCCCCCGAACACCGGAATGGGCAAGGGTCCGCTCGAGAGCTCCGCCGATTCGATATCGGGAAGCATGCTGTGGTGGTGCGATTTGACGAGAATCGCACGGAAGCCCGCGGCGTGTGCCTGTTCGGCTGCCTCCTTGATGCCGATGCGCCGGGGGAATGGCGACGGTCCGGGGTGTACATGCAGGTCACACGCTCCGTCGAGAACTTCGGCCACGCGAGAATCCATGGCTTCCTGCCCTTCCTCTGCCGAGATCGGGATTGATAATCCCGGAATGGTAGATGTGATGTTCGTTATGCGGAACCGCTTGCTCACTGTGCGGCAAACGGTCGGCAATAGCAAGGGCTTTGACAAAATTTCTGTGAGCTAGCACACTGCAGTCATCCCGCTTTGATAGACATCATGCCCAGATATCGAGACAGATTGATCAACGAGGAGCTGGAGGTTGTGGATGAGTGATGAGTCGGAGATGGATCCGCGCAACAGCGACGACGACATCCCCAAGGCCGACCTACAGGTCGTTGCCCGAGTCGCCGCGATCCTGCGCCTGTTCACTCCCGGGCAGCCGACGCTGAGGCCCACTCAGGCGGCGGAAAGTCTACGGATGCGGCGTTCCACCATCCACCGCTATCTCTCGTCACTGGAGTTGCACGGCCTGTTGAAGAAGGCGGGCGACGGAGGTTACGAACTCGGGCCCTTGGTCGATCAGTTGGCGTCGCTGGGCTCGAGGCGATGGCGCATTCAGGATGCCGCTGGTCCTGTGATGGACGAGCTCGCGGCGGCGACACATCAGACAGCGGTGCTGAGCATGTGGGGTGGCAGCGAACCGGTGATAACCCAAGTGCGCGAGGATGCGAGCCAGATCGTCCACGTATCCGTTCGTGTCGGCGCCACCCTGCCGGTCGAATCGGCGCAAGGCTTGGTCTTTCTGGCATTCCGCAAAGACGAGCGTGCCCGCAAGCGCCTGATCGCGAATCTGACCGAGGATCAAGCGCAACGAACTCAGCAGAAGCTGGCGTCGGTCGTGGCACAGCGAATCGCTATCCACCAACGCGTCGTCCAAGGTGTCCGCACCGTCGCGGTACCGATCCTCGGTTCAGACGGCGATATTCGCGCGACGCTCGCCCTGGTCGGCACAACGAATTCCATCCCTGAAGACATCGACTCGGGAATCGCCCAGGCTTTGCGCGCGGCGGGCGAAACCCTGACCGGGCTGATCGCCGACGTGGACCCAGCTTCGCCAACCCACCACTGAGACACTCCGCTTCGGCGACATACGACAGGAGCACCAATGTCCGAGAACTACAGCGAATATGTCTACGGGAAGGTCGTAAATTTCTACGATCTCGAGCAAGAAAGTGTCCGGCACGGTGTGACAAGGTCGGGTTACGCGACCGACGACGTCATGCTGGTGATGAATGTGTTGAAGAAGGATATGGAACTTCGTCCGCACGTCCATGAAGACTTCGACCAACTCGCGATCATTACCCGCGGGGAGGCCAACTACTACATCGGCGACGTCGCTCATCGCATGATCGAAGGTTCGGTCCTACTGGTGCCCGCGGGTCGATACCACCACATCGAGCCGCTGAGCGACGAGGTGCACAACCTCGATCTTTTCTGCCCGCCGCGTAGCGACTACATCCATCTGCTCCACCATTTGTTACCGCAGGGCTCGGCCTGAGCGCTGCACCGGCCCGACCCGCCGCTCGTTTCGACGGCACATGCACCGGACCGCCGGCTCGAGTTCAACGGCATACGACTGTCGCGGTGGATGGGCGCTGGGAGGGAATCCTTGGTCCGCGGGGGCGTCAGTCGTTCGAGGTCGATGACGCGTTCGGGAGGCGCCGCCCGGTGCCGCTCGTCCCGACGCCTTCGTAGGCGTCCCGTCCTGAGCGCGGAACCAGGCAAACGGTCATCACGATCCGAGATGACTGTTGTCCTGGTGCCGTCGCCGCACAACTCATTGCGGGAGTGCGGTTTTCGGGTCTTTCCGGCGTCGATGCCGCGGGCTATCCGGTTGGCTCGAAGCGCACGGACAGGGCCTGCACCCCGGCCGGAGCATTCCAGATGAGATCGACACCCTCGATCTCGGATCCCGCACCGCACGCGGAATCGCCGAACAGGTAGGCCCGGTCGCTGGTGCCGTTCTCGAAACGCACTGTGGCATCCTGCAATTGGATACAGGCGCCACTGTCCGGCCGTTCGATCGACAAGATCTTTCCCGCCGCAGTGACGTAGGAGGCCCGGCCAATGGCCGCCTGCGCGGTACCGGGCAGCAGCGCGAGCAGTGCGAGCGCCGCAATGCCCGCGCCGGCTGCCTTGCCGAATTCACTTGGCAATCCCATGATTCCCTCTCTCGGCCGCCGCCCGGCCGACTACACTGATCGATCCCGCTCTAGCGAGTCAAATATGTTGGGAGACAACGGCTGTCAACGGTATCACTGGTGGGCGGATCGCTTGCAGTGGGCGAGAATCACCTGCCCGGGCCATAACTGGCCGGGTCAGGTCCGGGGTGAACCCGGTGATACGTTCAGAACGTCGCGACCAGGTTGACGGGACTCCAGGCGATCGGGATTCGGATCCGGCGGCGCTGCGCCACAACCGGTTCCCGACCCGAAGATCTACAGGTGAGACTCTTGATGGCGACGGTTGCAGCGCGACCAGTGTGCCCGCGGCGGTCGGAGCGGTGTGGTTTATCTATGTGACACGATGACCGGCGACTGCGTTTTGTCCCTGGCATTGCCACGACAGGAGCCCGACCATGCCACGTATTGCCGCCGCCGACCGGGTCGAACGAGCCGAACTGCTGGAATTCCTGCGTACCCGCCACCGCGGCGTCCTGGTCACCAACCGCGGCGACGGCCGCCCGCAATTGTCGCCGGTAACTTGCGGGATTGATCCCGAGGGCCGCATCGTGGTGTCGACCTACCCGACCCGCGCCAAGGTCGGCAACGCGCGACGGGACCCGCGCGTGTCGATCTGCGTGCTGTCCGACGACTGGAACGGCCCCTATGTACAGGTCGATGGCCGCGCCGAGGTCCTGGACATGCCGGAGGCCCTCGACGGTCTCGTCGAGTACTTTCGCGCTATCTCCGGCGAACATCCCGACTGGGCCGAGTACCGCGAGGCCATGGCACGGCAGAACAAGTCGCTGTTGCGCATAGATATCGAACGCTGGGGACCTGTTGCGACGGGCGGCTTCCCGCCCGAACTCGCGGACTGAGACGATCGATCGACTCTTGGATGGCGATGCGCCGCGGCGGTTCGATCAGATCTCGGTGCAATCAGCCGGCTGTCACCGGTGGCTGGTGATGAACCGCCCCAGTTGCGGTACCGCTTCACCGGGGTGTTTGGCTTGGAAGCCTTCGCCTAGTGCCTGCAGTTTCCACTCCCCGCCGGCGCGGAAGACCTTGGCCATCGCGATCGCGGTGAATGCCATGCCTCCGGTGAGTGAGTATCGGGCGAGCTCGACATCGGTGGTGCTGTCGACCAGGCGGCAGAACGCGTTGGTGACCTGTTCGAAGGTTTGGCCCTGGTAGGAGGTCACGACGAACAGCAGGGTGGTGATGTGGGCCGGGATCCGGGTGAGGTCGACCAGGATCACTTCGTCGTCGCCCTCGCCTTCGCCGGTGAGGTTGTCGCCTTGGTGGCGGATGGATCCGTCCTTGGAGGTGAGTTGACCGTAGTAGGCGACATCAACCAAATTAGCCTCGGCGAACAGAGCCACCCAGGCGTCGAGATCGATCTCGATCGTGCGACCGCCGAACAAGCCGCCCTTCTTGACGGGGTCCCAGCCCAGACCCATCCGGATATAGGTCAGCGCGACACCACCGTCCTTGCGGAGCGTGACGCGCTGCCCCTTCGCCAGGCTGACCGGACGGTTTTTGGAGAGACTGACCTCGCCCGGCGATGGTGTCGTATGCAGACCGGGCGATGGCCGATAGCCCTGGCTCGGACCCGCAGAGTCGGGAGCTGATGTCGGAGGATAGCCACCCTGGGGGTGATGGCCGGTCGAGGGCCGGTGGGACGCTGCGGGCGGATGCTGCTGCCGCCGAGCGGAATTCACCGGATCGGCGGTTGGCGGCGGGTAGCTCGGCGCGGGTTGTGCGGGGTAGCTGGGAGCAATGGGCGGCGCTGGCGTGTGTGTGATGGTCGGCCGGGGTGAGTCGTCGACGGTCACGCCGTGGTCGGTGACCAGGGCGGCGAATCCACCCGCGTAGCCCTGTCCGACCGCGCGTACCTTCCAACCGCCCTGGCGGCGGTACAGTTCCAGGGCGATCACGACGGATTCGGTGCTCAGACCCTCGATCCGATACTCGTACAACCGATTACCGCGAGTATCGGAGACGACTGCCAATGGTGCGGCGATGCGACCGAATCGACTGTTCGCATCATCAAGAGTGATCACCGCCCGGATCTGAGCGATATCCGCTGGCACCCGATGCAGTGATAAGGCCAACGCGGCGGGCCGACCGGGTTCCATCGACTGCAAGCGAACACCAGGACCGGTCGGCTGATCGAAGAATACGAAATCCGCGTCAGAGCGAACTTTCCCGGTCTCGGTGACCAGCAGCGCTGACACCTCCGCTGGCGCGGCAATCTGCACCGAGACCACCACATCGGTGACCGTCAACGGGCCGTTCTGGCCCTTCACCAGTGTCGCGGACACATCCGGCCCCTTCACCCGTCACTGCACTCTGTTACCAACTCTACGAGAAATCCTCCTACCGCGGCCGACCACCGGTGATGACACCGAACAACTTTGGCGCGCGGTTCGTGCTCGGGGCGAGTGCGGTGCGAATTATCGACTGTGAGTGCGAGATTCGGCGGGTCGTGATCGCCGCGGGACAGGCTTTGGCTGTGGTCCTGGACGCCGCACGTCCTCGGGCCGCGAGCCCGGTGTCGTTGAATCGGTAAGTCCACCAAAGGTACTCGCGAACATCTAGAATCGAGGCGTGGACTTTCTGTTGACGAGCATCGGGATAATCGGCGTGCTCGTGCTCGGCGGTGCGGCGTGGATGGCGTTCCTCGTCCTGCAACGCCGCAAGTAGGAATATCGCCACCACATCGACCTCGCCCTGCCGGAGCCTGCGTAATCGTTTGCTATCCAGCATATTCGGATGCCGGAGCGGACTTCGAAATGTAGGCGGCGGTGGGAGGGACGAATCTGTGCTGACGGGAGCGCATTCAGCGCGGTGTGGAACGACAAACTGACGTTCCACACCGAGTGAAGGTATGGCGGCGTGAGGTCGACCGTCGGCAACGGTATCCGGCGGCGCCACCTGCTCGACGATCCGACCGCCGTGCTGGGCGAGCGCGTCACCCACTTGCGCTACCGGGTCGGCAATGGCTAGCGCAAAGCCCGTCTGCGCCACCGACAGTCTCATCGACCTGCCCAATGGCTGTCGCACCGGTCGCCGATACGCGCCGGGGGCGGCCCTACCCGAGCGTGACCTTCTTGGCCTGCCCGGAGACAACAGTGTCGTCGCGATCGACCAGCGCGACCCGCACTTGCACCGTCTGCCCCGCCGACAATGGCGCATCCCGACCGGCGGCTCCGGCGAGGATGATCACGGCGGAATGCTGGGCTCCGTCGCATGTGACGGCAGTCTGTGCGCCGGTGGCCGAGGGACTGTCTGCGTTGGGATCGCCCACCATTGCCTTGATGGCAGTCACTCCTGCCGATGCATCGCAGCTGTAATCGACCCCGATATTGGCCGGACCGACGCCGCTGACGTCGATGTTGTTGGCGGCCAAGGCGGGAGCAGCGGTCGATATTCCGGCCAGCCCCATCACGCCGAAGACGGTCGCGATTAGGGCAGGACGTCGGTAGTTCCGGAAAGTCATCATGGATCTTCGTCCTCCTGCGTAGGTGGAAGTAGATCGCGGAACACACTCAGAAGACGGCACGGCGCTCACCGCACCGCACTCCATGTTCCCTCACCGCCGTCCACGGCACAGAACTTCTCGAAGATCTATCCGAACTAGGCTGTGACGAGCCGATGCGAGCGCTCGAAGATCACCTCGGCAGTTCAGATTCATGTGATGGCTGACTACCCCGCCGCCGAGCGTGCCTGTCCACGTCGGGACAGCAGCGACTGCGATACGACGAGCGCGCCGAGGACGAGTACGGTCACGCCGATCGCCCGCAGTCCGAAGTCCGTGCCCGAGACGAATGCGGTGATGACATCGTTGGCGCGGTCGGGTGTGGTGGTCGCGAGTGCCTGGGCCACGGTGTGCGGATCGTGGTCGGTGCGGATGTCCAGCGGTAGTGCGGCGACGAACCGGGCGGTGAACACCGTGCCGATGACGGCGACGCCGAGGGCGCTGCCGAATTCGCGGGTGGTGGCCTGCAACCCGGCTCCGACCCCGGCCTGGTCTGGTGGGAGCGAGCTCGCGATGGCTCCCGAGAGTGTCGGAAGTGCGAGCAGCACACCGACTCCCGTCACGAGGAGCCATGCGGCGTAGGCGAGGTAGGGCGTCTGTGCGTCGCTCGTGGAGAGTCCGAGTAGTCCACCGCCGACGAAGACGAATGCGATAGCGATGGTGGCGTCGAGGCCGATGCGCTGTGACAGCCGTCCGACATACTGTGCGCCGAGAATGATCGGGACGGTCAGCGGGATGATTCCGAGACCGGTCCGCAGCACGCCGAATCCCTTGCCGTACTGCAGGAACGACGCGTTGACGTAGAACAGCGCGAACATGCCGAAGAAGACCGCCGTCATGCCGAGGCAGGCGCTGCGCAGAGCGGGGAGGCGGAACAATCGGGGATCGAGCAGCGGGTGTTCGACCCGCAGTTCGATGATCGTCCATGCGACGAAAAGAACAGCGGCACAGAGGAATCCGGTGATGACGAGCGCGCTGCCCCAGCCCGCCTCCGGACCCTGGACGATGCCGAGCAGCAGCGCGACCGACGCACCGACGAGCAATGCCGCGCCGAGCGGGTCGAGGCGACGGTCATGGCGCGGTGAGATCGGCGCGACCCGGCCGACGAGTGCGAGAAGAATCAGCGAAATCGGCACGGCGGTGGCGAACAGCCAACGCCATGATCCGCCCGACAGGATCGCCCCGCCGCCGACATTGCCGACGACTCCGCCGATACCTGTCATCGATGCCCAGACCGCGATCATCGCGCTCTTGCGTTCGACGGGGACGGCGTGCAGCAGAACGGCGAGCGTATTGGGCAATACGGCGGCGGCGCCGACACCTGTGATCGCACGGCCGGTGAGCAACAGTGCCACATTCGGTGCCGTCGCCGACAGCAGCGCGCCGACCGCGAACAGCCCGAGGCCGACGAGCAGGATCCCCTTGCGCCCGAGACGATCTCCCGCGGCCCCGCCGGGAATCACCAGACAGGCGAAGACGATTACATAGGTGTCGACGATCCAGACCAGCGCCGATGCGGAGGGGTGCAGTGCGCTGGCGGCCAGCATCGGGACGGCGAGGTTGATGGCGGCGACCATCCCGATGACGAGCACGACGCAGGCGCACATGGCCGCGAGCAGGCCGCGCTGCGTGCCGGGACGGGCCGACGGGTCTCGCGAGGTCGGCGCGGTCGAGATGTTGTATGACATGGCTGCGACGCTAGGGACCAGCGCGGTCTCCGCGCCACGCAACTTCAACAAGAGATCCTTGCGTACGATGCAACTATGACCGAGCAGCTCGATCTGAATCTGCTGCGCGTATTCGACGCGCTGCTCCAGGACGCTAGCGTCACGGCCGCCGCCGAGCGCCTGCATCTGTCCATCCCGGCGACCAGCCGGGCGCTGGGTCGGTTGCGGCGGGCGATGGGTGACCCGATTCTGGTGCGTGCCGGTCGCGGGATGGCCCCGACACCATTCGCGCTGCGCGCCGCGCCGCGGGTGCGGTCACTGCTGGACGAGGCGTCGGCACTGATCAGCGCCGACCGCGAGATCACGGTCGCGGAACTGAAGCGCACCTTCACGATTCGCATCAATGACGGTGTGGCCGCGACCCTGGCGGCCGCGGCGGTCGAAGCCACGGCAGCACTCGCTCCCGACGTCACACTGCGCTTCGTCACCGAGGGCAGTGAAAGCAACGATGCCCTTCGCGACGGCTCGGTCGATCTGGATATCGGCACAGGCGAAGCGGCGCCCGACATCCGGACGGCCGTGCTGTATCGCGAACGAATAGTCGGCATCGTCTGCGCCGACAGCTCGCTCGGTCGGCGCCGCCGCCCGACGCTGGCGCAACTGTGCCAGCATCCCCACGTCTCGGCCTCCCGCCGTGGCCGCGCTCGCGGACCACTCGACGACGCACTCGATGCCGTGGGCCTGCAACGCCGCGTCGCCGCCGTCGTCCCCACCTTCGCCGTCGCCGCGCTGCTGGTCGCGTCGAGTCAGTACGTCGGGCTCGTCCCGCAGCGCCTCGCCGAACAATACGGCCGGGCCCTCGGCCTGCGCTGGTTTCCCATCGCCGCGGCCCTGCCAGCAGTGGAAGTGCGGCTGGCTTGGCATGCACGGCTCGACGCCGACCCGGCACAGTGCTGGCTGCGTGACACGATTCGTGATGCGCTCGGCTCGCCCGGCGATCCGGTGGGCCGCCAGGGGTGACTCAGCGCGTGATCGCGGTGCGGGTCCAGGGGCGGGCAGAGTGGTCGGTCGGACCAGCGGGCGCCCGTGTGGCCGGATGAGCACTGCTCCACGTGGACCGAGGTCGAAGCGATCGGCGTATGCGCAGGTGAGAGGCTCGATGTGGAGCGGCCACGATGCGGCGGCCTGTTGCTTCCAGTGGCGGGGTCCAGGGGGAGCGGGGTGAACCATTCGCCGATGGCGTCGAATGTTGAGCGGTCGGGCGTGAGCCACTGGTGTGGTATACGGCAGCCCGGCTCAGGGTGGGCACCTAATCCATGCCGGTGTCGGATGGTTCGGGTGGCGTGCGTGACCGAAACCCGGATCCGACGCTCACAGCTGGCACAAATGTTGCTCACATTCCGGACAGAGGTTGGGGCGCAACGATTCTCGCGTCGGCACGAGATGTCGGCCGACGGTTTCGGATCGAGATGCACCCTCAGGAGGAATGTATGGGAGTTAAGTCGAAGCTGGTGACGGCTGCCGCGGCGGGTGTCGTGGTACTCGGCGCGCTCGGCGTCGGCGCTGGTGTCGCGAACGCCGACCAGCCCCAGGGACCGGACTCCGGACAGCAGTGTCCGCCGCCGCCCGGTGACCACCAGGGCCCGCCTCCTGGTGACCACCAGGGCCCGCCGCCCGGTGACCACCAAGGTCCGCCGCCGGGTGATCAGCAGGGCCCGCCGCCTGGATGCCAGCCGCCCGCACAGTGATCTGAGACCGCGGCCCTATGTCCGGCAAGGACATAGGGCCTTTTCTCGCGCTGCATCCGGTTGCGTTCGACACGAGCGGTGAGCTGGCCGGGGAACTATGGTGTGGTCGTGCGGATTCGACGGTGGCGCCGGGTTTATCTGGGCGCCGAGTATGCGGCACTGTTCTTCGGCGGGGCGACCGCGTACAACGCGGTATTGCGCGGCCGGCCCCCGATTCCCGCATTGCTCGCGCTGGCGCTGGGGGTCTCCGGCTACCTGCGGCGCTCGCCCGATTTCGACCGTGCCGCACTGTGGCGCACCGAGGCGCTGCGGACGCAGGCACGCTCGATGGCCGCGCTGGCGGGCGGGAACGCGCTGGCACTCACCGCGGCGGTCGCGCTGGCGCGGCGGGACGACCTATTCGACCTGCCTCGGCGCAATCCTTGGCTGTGGCTGGCGGTCATGGTGCTGTATCCCGTGCTCAGCGTGTACCCACAGGAGCTGATCTTCCGTTCCTTTCTCTTTCATCGGTACGCGCCGGTCTTCGGCGAGGGCACCGGGCTGGTGGCCGCGAGCGCCGTCGCGTTCGGATATGTGCACATCCTGTTCGGCAATTGGATCTCGGTCGTTATGAGCGGTATCGGCGGCTGGATCTTCGCAACGCGATATTTGCGGACACAATCGCTGTTCACCGCTTCGGTCGAACATTCGGTGTACGGAATGCTCGTTTTCACCATCGGTTTGGGCCGATACTTCTATCACGGTGCCACGGGGATTCGGCAGGGTTCCCAGCTGCCCGTGGGATGATCGCCGAATTCGACTACGTCTTCGCCACCAGGATCTGCTCGGCGCTCGGGGGTCGCAGCCCATCCGTGCGCCGGCGAAATAGAGCTGGGTCATGGCCGACGTCGAAATATGTTGCGCCGATGGGAAACCCGCGTCTTCGGCCAGTCCGATCAGCTCGTCGGGGCGGAACATGCTGAGGAACGGGACTCCGCTTGCGCGCGCGGCATTCTCGACCGCCTGACGGATCGGGCGCTCCTCGTCGCCGAGCAGTTCCAACGGCAACTGGAATGTCGTCACGAAGGTCGAACCGGGGGCGAGCGTCGCGAGATGACGCAGCGTCTGGATATTCGCCTCCCGGGTGAGGTACATGGAGACGCCCGTCGAGACCACCACTGCACGCCGCTGTGGATCGAAGCCTGCGGAAATGAGCCGGTCCCACCAGGATTCGGTTTCGAAATCGACCGGCACCAGACGCAGCCATTCCGGAATTCCGAAACCTAGTTCGAGTAGCCGCTGACGCTTCCACGCCTGCGGTCCGGCTTGGTCGACCTCGAATATCGTGAGGCGGGCCGCGATTTCGGGTCGGCGCTGGGCGAAGGTGTCGAGACCGGCCCCGAGGATGACGTACTGGTCGACACCCTGGGCGGCCTGTTCGATCACCAGATCTTCGACGAAGCGGGCGCGCGCCGTGACGCAGGCTCGGGAGAGCGCGGTCCGCTCGGGATCCATATCCGCTCGGTCGCGCCACCCCGGGGCCGGGTCGACCAGCCGAAGACCGACCTCATCTTCGAGGACATGCGGCGATTGATCGAGTTCGATATGCAGAGCGCGCCAGAGTGCGACCCGCTCCGCGGTGCTCTCGGGACCAATGATCTGCTGCACGTGTACTCCTTCAGCCGAGCTTTCCGACCTGCAGATTCCAGATCCGTCCGTCGGGGTCGCGGACCGTCATTTCCTTTGTCCCGTAATGGGTTTCCTCGAACGGTGTGACCACCTCCACATCGCTGCCGGGCCGGAACGCATCGGGTTCGGTCACCGTCAGCACGAGTTGGGTCGACGGCGTCTCGCTCGCCGGAATCTCGGCGATGAAGACATACGGTCCGTCGCCATTGCGGAACAGGCCGGAGTTGTGGTCGGTGGTGAATTCGGGTTCGAAGCCGAGCGCCATGAAGAATCGTGCCGTCTTGCCCCAGTTGTGGGTTTCGACGAAGACGCCCTGAATACCTTCTGTCGCCATATGGAATCTCCTTGTCGCGATCACGGTTGCTGGTCGTGGGTGTCGTCGAGGTAGCCGCGCAGTGCCTCGGCGACCAGGGCCGACAGTGACATGCCGGACTCGATCGCACGGAACTTCACCTGCTTGATCAGTCCGACCGGCAGGTACACGTTGAACTGCTTCACATCCTCGTCGCCCACCACTCGAAGCTAGCATGCTAGCAAGCTAGTGTCACGTGTGTCGGGCAAGCCTTGACCTGGCCGACTCTGGCAAGTAACTTGCTAGTCAACAAGGAAGTTTCCAGGAGGGTCGTCGATGGACGAATCCGGGTACCGCCCCGACCTTTACCCACCAGCGCATCACTCACCGCGACGGTACGAAGGGGAGCGCATGAACGATGCCTGAGCCGCGCCGCCATCGGCCGCTTCACCTTGCGAGATACCGTCATGACGATAGGTCGCACCCGGGAGGAATGGTCATGAGTCGAGCTGACGCCACATCGCGTCGGTCCCAGGAGGAACGCCGCACCGAGGCCGAGCGGCGGCTGCTGGAATCGGCCGCCGAACTGGTCGGCGAGATCGGCCCCTCGAAGGTGACGCTGGCCGCGATCGGTGATCGCGCGGGCTACAGCCGCGGATTGGTCACCCATCACTTCGGCTCCAAGGGCGCGATGATGGCGCGGCTCGTCGGCGTCGTCGGCGAACGGTTTCAGGATGACCTCATCATTTCGACCGCCGCCACGTCGCCGATGGACCAGATGATCGGTTTCGTACGTACCTACTTCGACATCGTGTCCGATATTCCGCCGATGAATCGAGCCCGGCTGGTGCTGTGGGCCGATGCGGTGGCCACACCATCGGAGCTGCGTCCGGCCATCGTCGTCGCCGATCGCGAATTCCGCGGCGAACTCGCCGAACGCATCGCACAGGGGCAGGCCGCAGGGGAGTTCTCCCGCGATATCGATGCGCAAGGGCTCGCCACCACCGCCGTCGGCATGCTGCGCGGCATCGCATTGCAAAAACTGCTCGACCCGGAGGTCGATCTCGACGCCTGCCGCCGCGAAGTCGAACAACTATTTCTTACTCGCCTCCGCCCTGCGGAGCACGAGGTGCCACCCGAATAGAAAGAACCCGTGTAATGAGTCGAATCTTCGGTCAGATCGCCCAGATCGGTTACGTCGTCCGCGATATCCGCGCCGCGATGGACCACTTCATCGAAAATGGCGTCGGCCCTTGGTTTTACGTCCACAAGGTGGAGACCGACTACTTCACCTACCGCGGCATCGACTCACCGCTCGAGATGAGCGTGGCCTTGGCCAACTCCGGTGACGTGCAGCTCGAATTGATCCAGCAGCGCAACGACGCTCCATCGCTCTACCAGGATTTCCTCGACTCCGGTCGCGAGGGCGCGCAGCACATCGCCTACTGGACCACGGATTTCCAGACCCTCTACGACAGGGCGCTGTCGCTGGGCTATGTGGTCGGGCAGGAAGGTTCCATCGGCGGCGAGCAAGGTCGCTTTGCCTATCTCGACACCGAGCACACCCAGGGCACGATCATCGAGATCTCCGATATCAGCGGGCCCAAGGGGGAAGTCTTCAAATACATCCGGGAAGTCGCGGCCACCTGGGACGGCACCGATCCCATCCGTGGCGATATCAGCGAGCTCTGACCCCGCGCACTACGACTTCCGAGGAACCGCAATGGAATATCCCGATCCCGCCACCCTGCCCGCCGAACTGCGCGAGGCGCTGACCACTCACACTGCGAATATCTATCGGATGGTGGCGCATTCGCATGGCTTGGGTCTCAGCTTCCTGGACATGGCCGCTGCGATGCTGCAAACCAATTCGGTGCCGTTCCCATTGCGGGAGTTGGCGATTCTGCGCGTAGGACATGTCTACGAATCGCCCTACGAGCTGCACCATCACGAAAGGTTCGCGCGTGCGGTCGGTCTCAATGAGAATGCCATCGCCGCCGCGGCTACCGGTGTCCGGGCGGGTTTGTCCACCGAGGAGGCGTCGATTCTGGGGTGGACCGATCACCTGCTGGCCGAGCACACCCTCGGCGAGGCCGAACGCAAGCAAGCCCTGGAACTCTTCAGTGTGACGCAGCTGGCCGATTTCGTGCTCACCGTCGGCTTCTACCAGCTGGTGTGCAATTTTCTCAATACCTTCGATGTCACCACCGAAGGCGAAGCCTGAGCTGCCAACCGAAAATGTCTGGGCCCGCGTCGATTTCGACCCGGGCCTCTTGCCTATGCGATTGCCGTGGCGAGTTCGAACATGCTCGGATCGTGCGAGCAGACCATCAGGAGATCGGGTCCGTCGCGGTGGTAGAGCTCGCTGCGGCGCGCATGATTCTCGCGCACCACCTGCGGTCGAGTGCGGCGGTAGTTTTCACTGCCCGCAGGACGAATGGGACGTGGGATCGGCCGACGACCGTGCCGGGGTGATGGAAGGCGTCACCGCACCGATGTCCGGCATCGACGGCGACCGCGGCGTGGCCGCGGGTATGGCCGGGCAGCGCGATGAGCGCCGCTCAACAGAGGCAGGACGCGGCTGCAGGTCAGTAGGGTCTACCAGCTCCTAACACTTACTTGTTGTATAACAAGTAATATGCCCAGTCAAAGGCTTCATGGCTGGAGTAACCGGTTCTACTGAGGTGTTGCGCCTGCTATCGAACCCAAGAGGGCGCCATGCCGCATTCGATATCCGGTCGCACAGCTTTGTGGTCTTGAACACGGCCGTGCTGCCGGGGTGGTGCAACACCCCACATCGGCGGCGGGTCATTCGGTGGATCGGGGGGTGGCGCGATAACTTGATCGGGTGATCGAGAGTTCTTTATCCGCGACGGCTGGGGCTTGGCGGGTAGGTGACGGCGACCCGGTGTCATTGCGGGAGGCGACGGTGGCGTGGGCGATTGCCGCGCATGCCGAGCTGGCCGAGATTGCCACCGGGTATGGACATTTCATTACGGTCGGGGAGTTGGCCGAGCGGGTGCAGGACGTGTCGGGGGTGCAGACCGGGGCGCCGACGCGGACCTGGATGGCGGCCATTCTGCGCAAGGTCGCGCGGCGCTGCCACAATGCGGGCGAGCCGCCGCTGACCTCATTGTGCGTGCAGGACAACCACACGGTCGGCGACACCTACAAATACGTGCTCGAACTCGCGGGGCTACCGATCCCGAACGACCTCGAGTTGCATGCGTCCTACGCCCGGTGGCAGTGCTACGAGCACTACGGGGCCACCATGCCCGCCGATCTGGCCGTCCCGCCGCTGATTCCCAAGGTGGCGGGACGCCGGCACTCTGCGGGCGCGACGGCGCAGGAGGCCAAGCCGCAGCCGACCCGCCCGGCGGTATGCGCGCAATGCTTCATCCAGCTCCCCGCCAGCGGGACCTGCCAGTACTGCGTGTGACGAGCCGCCTCAGTTGCCCGGCGGGAACTGCCCGTTCGCTTGGACCGTGGTGCCGTTCAGGCTGAACGTCACCACGCTGGGGCCGCCCTGTGGGCAGCACAGCGCATCGTCGGGCTTGGCCCATCGGTACTGGACCGAGACGGTGTCCTTGGTCTTGCCGAGAATTTCGGTGTAGCCGTACGGCTTTGACGTGGCGGTGCCGAGGTAGGTGCCGTTGGTGAAGAACAGAATGTGGCTTCCGGGATGAATTCCCTGCCATTCCACCTGCATCCACGACAGCACGCCCGAGCATCCCGCCTGAATCGGATCACCGCTTCCGCCCTGTACGACCCAGCCGCTACCCGCCGGTGGCGGCGCTAATTGAGCGACCGCGGAGGCGGCGAGTGCTGAGTTCACATCGAAGCACAGACCGTGTCCGCTGCCGTAGGGCCCGGATTCCGCCGGCGCGGAGGTCGTTACCGTTTGTGGACCGGCCGCGGGCTCGGGTGCGGCCGAAGGCTCCTGTGTCGCTACGGGTTTCGGATGCACTGCGGGCTCGGGTGCCGGTGCCGCCGGTGTCGCGGCTGGTTTCGGATCGGCCGCGGGTTGTGAACGATCGGTGGCGCCTGCCTGCACCACATTCGGTGAACTCGCCGACGGGCCGGATGCTGCGGTGACAACAGTCGGCGATGAGTTCGTGCCGCACCCAGCAGTGCCGATCGCAATGCTCGCCGCGAGCATGACGAACGCCGTTGACCTGATATCCATGGCTTCCCCTCGAGCTGATCGCAAACGCGAATTTCCCTGTGCCGCAACCAATTTGTGCACAAACAGCACATCGGACGAATCGCGATCGGTGTTACCGGGGTAGCGGGAGAAACGTGCCCCGAATTATCGGGGCACTCGACGAGCGACTCAGTACCAGTGGTGTACTTGCCAAAAGGCCCAGGCGCGTTCGGGGCTGCCGTAGCGCTGGATCATGTAGTCGTAGGTCCAGCGGATCTGGGTGAGCGGGTTGAAGCGCCAGTCCATGCCGTGCGTGGCCATCTTTTCCGGCGGCAGGGCCTGTCCGATGCCGTAGGCGCCGGAGGCCGGGTTGGTGGCGAAGGGGTCCCAACCGCTTTCGCGGGTGACGATCTTGTCGAACGAATCGAACTGGTGGGCGGGGACAACCGTCAATGCCAGAACCTTGGTGCTCGCGCGGACCAGTGAGAACGCGAACCCGGCCGATGAACCGGAGATTTCATCGTTGTCGGTGGTGGCCGCCGCGGGAGCGACGCAGATGAACGACATGCAGACAGTGGCGAGAACGGCGCTGATGATGCGTGACATCGACGATCTACTCCCTCCACATTCGGGACAGATGCGATAGTCAGCAAAGCACTAGTTACTGTGGCGGTGTCGCAGCCGCTCCGGCGTGTCCGGGAATGTGGCGGGTACCGCTGCTGCGGATTTCGTCAATGACGCACGCTCAACCAGCTGTCCATGAGCGCGAAATATCTGCAGTAGAAAGGGTGTGACCCGATTTCATCGGGTGCGGTGAAGGTGATGGTCTGACCGGGACCGATTTCGTTGTCGAAAAGTCCGGGCCTTCTGCTGGTGATGCTGTGTTTCAGCGCATCGTGGTTGATCACCGTGATGACCGCGCCCGGCGTGATCGGGGGCGTGGCGCTGTAGGTCTGCCTGTCGATCGTGATTGTGACCGCGGATATCGGGGCCGGGCCGGGTGGCGTCGGCGCCGCCTGCTCCTCCCTGGACGTGCCGCACCCCGCCGCCCAGGCAACGACCAGCATGCCGACCGCGACCGCCATCCGGTGCCGCCACCGCACGGGGATGGTTCGAGCGCTGTTCATACGGACCGGCTTCCCAAAATTCGAGCCGTCATGCCTCTTCGAGCGCGTGTGCAAACCACTCGGTACCCACCAGTTCCTGCGCGTGATGTAGGAGGCCGGGACCATCTGGCGCGAGGTCGACGCGCGTGCCATCGCCTTTATCCTCGACGCCGTCACCCCCGCCCTGCGGCAGACCTTCCCGCACGATCGAGACGCCGACCAGCCCTCCCCGGACGACGTGCTCGAAACGCTCGCGGACCTGCTCGACCTCGGCCTCACCCCACCCGGTGGCGCGGATCTCGCGGCGGGCAAGGCGGTCCTGCTCGACGGTCTGAAGCAGGCGCGGGCGGCCTTCGCCGATCACGATCACTGATTCGACGGTGTTTAGGCCACGGCCGAAACATGGTGAGGATCCGGGCTGCTGATTTCTAGGCTCCTGAACAGTGACGATTCAGGAGTCTGAGATGTTGAAGGATGTTGCGGTGCGGCCGGGCGGTGGGTTCGCGGTGGCGGTCGGTCGACTGGCCGATAGCGCGATGGTGGTTGGGCGGAAGCGGTTGTGGCCGATGCGGTTGCGCTGGGCGGTGACATTCTCGCTGCCGTCGGCCGCCGATCAGCAATTGGTGCGTTTGGATCCGCTACTCGCCGTGATGGTGCGAGGTCCGCGGTGATCGCGGGTACCGTGGTGCGATACCTGGGCACGGCGATGCGGGGCAGCGTATGAAGCGGATCTACTGCACACCTGAGGATCTGACGCGCATCAGGATCGGGCCCCCGCTCGGCGCGATGGGGGAAACCGTGCTGGCCACCAGGGTGGTGCAACGCACCGACGCGCGGCTGTACGACGGGTGGCGCAGTCAGGTGCGGCGTGCGATGCCGGAGGACTTCGGTATGCTCGCCGATCTGTTCCCCGGCGTCGATCCCTTCGTCGACCTGATCACGCCGACCCGCGGCGCGCGGTCGATCTCGGCCGGAATCGAGGCGCTGCATCTGGCCTCGCGCGAGGAACTCCGCAGGGAGGTGGAGCATACCGATCGCAGCCGCGCGCGGAGCGAGCGTCCGCTACCTACGTGGACGCGCGGCCTGTCCGACCGCGATGGTTCGGCGCGGCGCGATGTAGCCACTGCCGTCCAGGCGTTTCATTCGGCGGCGTTCGCCGGTCGCTGGGCGCATCTGCAGTCCTACCTCGAGGTGGCCGCCGAACGGATGGCCCGCACGCTTGCCACCGAGGGTGTGGAACGGCTCTTCGCCGCGCTCGCGCCGCTCACGCGGTGGCGTGCGCCGGTGTTGGAGGTGCTGGCCATGACCGGCTGCCACGACGAACACCTCGATGGCCGTGGACTGATCATTGTTCCGTCGCTGTTCGCCTGGCCGGGGCCGCTGTTGCTGAAATCCACCATCGACAAGGATTCGCCGATGACGCTGGTGGTTCCGGTGCTGCGCGAATTCGCCGATTTCGCCTCGGCATGGGGTCCGCGGGCGACCAATGAGGCGCTGACCGCGCTGCTCGGCCGGACGCGGGCCGCCGCGCTGCAGGTGATCGCCGAAGGCTGCTCGACCACCGAACTCGCACGCCGACTTGGTGTTTCACCCGCGACGGCCAGTGAACACGCAACGATCCTGCGGGAGGCCGGGCTGATCGAGAGCTGGCGGCACCGCAATGCGATGCGGCATCAGGCGACGACGCTCGGCATCGCGCTGCTCGACGGCGATCTCGACAGTGGTGTGCGCATCGCTTGAAGCCGCGCCAGTATGGTCGGGCACGTGCAGTGCATAACCGACCGGAAGAGTTCGGCGTGGTAGGGCAGGGTGAGCTGGCGCGGGTGCGGTGGGCAGGGGTCGGGCTGGTCGTGGGAGCGGCATTGGTCGTCGCCGGGGCCAACACCCGGTTGTGGCTGGTGTCGTCCGGACATCGATCCGGACCCGCGTCCGCGCCGAAAGCCCCGGTGGTGATCGTGCCGGGGGCCAAGGTAGGGCCGGATGGAGCGCCGATGGCGTATCTGCGTGGGCGACTCGATGTGGCGATCGAATTGCTGCGGGCCGGAAAGGTGCACGAGATCCTGGTGTCCGGTGATGCCGCGGGCACGTCGGGAGACGAAATCGCCGCAATGACAAAGTATCTCGTCGACCATGGCGTCGATCCGGCGGTGGTGCGCTCCGACGGCGAAGGATTGTCGACCCGCGCGACCTGCGAGCGAGCCGAGAGCGTATTCGGCATCGACCGCGCGATCATCGTTACCCAATATCAGCATCTGCCACGGGCGGTCGCCCTGTGTCGCGCAGCGGGCATCGACGCCGACGGTGTCATTGCCTACTGCGACTGCAGGCGAAAAACCAAGGTGCGCAACAATATTCGCGAATGGCTCGCCGCGCCGAAAGCGGTCGCCGCATTGATCGGGCGCTGACCACGCTGCCGCATGGTCTCCGGCCATGGCTGGGCGCAGTGGTGGCCGCGTCGACCAGTGGGAGCCCGAGGGGGACGTGTACTGCGGTCTCGAGCACACCTGGCTCGGGGTTGGCGATGCAGACGGCGGCGGTGCGTTACTCAGGGATATCGCCCTGTTGTCGGGAGTTCGGAATCAACGCGGATCTGGCAGTGCAGGATCCATCGGATCGATCGGTCCGCCGGGATTCGGGATCGGTGGCGGTCGGTTCGGATCCCGGTGTGGTGCCGGGTCGGGGATCGGCGGCGTCGGTGTCGGGCCTGGCTCCGGAGGTGGTGCAGGCTGCGGATCGTTGCCGGGTCTTGGTGGTACGGCCCCGGATCGGGGCCGTGCATGGGTGCTGTAGGGCCCTCGCGGGCCGGGCGTCTGTGGTGTGCGCTGTGGATTGGGATTGAGCGTTGGTGGTGACTGTTGTGGATTGGAGCTGGGCGTTGGTGGTGACTGCTGCGGATCGAGGCTGGGCGCTGGATCGTGCGGGGTGCGGATTGGTGCCGGGCTCCGGTGGTGTTGAGTCCGGATCGCGGTGGGTGCGGGCTCCGGAGTTGGGAAGGGATTGTTGCCGGGGGCAGGTTCCGGCTGAGGGAACGGCTCAGGGCCAGGGACCGGCTCCGGGCCGGGAGCCGGCTCGGGGCCAGGACTCGGTGGGACCGGATCCGGGATCGGCATCGGCGGAACCGGGTCGGGGATCGGCGTCGGCGGGATCGGGCTCGGATTCGGTGGCACTGGACGCGTCATGTGCGTTCCTCCTCATCGCGGCGGTACCCATCCGGTCGCGGGCGAATCAGTTCAACGCCAGCTCCCCAGCCCATACCGCCCTGCCGACGGATGTCGGCTTTCGACGGCGGCGCGGAACTGTCGCACGGCATCGGTGAGGCATTGGGATACCAACTGTTCGAAGCATCTCGGGATCGGCACCACGGTGCGGCTCGGGTCCTGCTAGGTTCGCGGGCATGCCCGCTCGCGATGAGAAGACTGTCGGTCTCGTCCTCGTCACCTACCAGAGCGGCGAGGACCTGCCGCCCTTCTTGAAATCGCTACCCGCGGCCGTCGAGCCGCTGACGCTCGAGGTGGTCGGCGTCGACAACACCTCGACCGATAACAGCGCCGATCTTGTCGACGAATTCGGCGGGACGGTGATCCGCAACCGCAAGAACGTCGGCCTGGCTGCCGCGATCAACCAGGGCGCGGCCGTGACGAATGCCGAATGGATCCTGGTCGCGAACCCCGATACCCACCTCGCACCGGGTTCGATAGCGGCACTTGTCGAGACCGCTCGGACCGACGCGACGATCGGCATGATCGGACCGCGGATAGCCCGGCTGGACGGAACGCCCTACCCGAGTGGCCGTCGGTTCCCGTCGCTCGCAGTGGGGATCGCACACGCCCTGCTCGGTGGTGTGTGGCCCGGCAATCCAGCGACCCGCGCGTATTTCGGCGATCCGGTGACCACGGTCAGCGATGTCGACTGGATCTCCGGCTGCTTCATGCTGTTCCGCCGCGAGGCCTTCGATGCGGTCGGCGGGTTCGACGCTCGGTACTTCCTGTACTTCGAGGAAACCAAGATGGCGCTGGATATGCACCGCGCCGGATGGCGGGTCGTATTGGATCCGGCCGTCGAGATCCGCCATCGCGAGGGCGGCAGCATGCGGTCGGCGCCGTTCCGCAAGATCCGCAGCCACCATCGCAGCGCTTTGCGGTTCTACTGCGACTACCACCACGGCTCGCCGTGGCTACTGTTCGCACCGTTGGTCGCCGCGGGCCTGATAGTCCGGGGCGCGCTGTCGGTACTGCGGACCGCGATCGCTCAGCGTCTACGGGGCTAGGCGAACGGCCGCCCGGATCGATCTGAAGACGGAGTTCGCCTATCCGCCGCCGATGCGGGTCGTCGGCGAGTTGATGGGCGTCGACCGTGCCGATCCGACCTGGCCGCCCTCCCCGGTCTGCCTCGACGCCTGACGGTCAGTTGGATTGCACCGCGTATCCCGGCGGCAGTTTGTGCGGTGGGCAGTTGATCACCGTGTCGTCGTCGATTCCCCGGGATTCCAGGAAGGTGATGCGCCCGGTCGCGGAGACCAGCGTTAGTGGATAGGTCGGTCCCTTGTCGCGGTCGGCGATAATCGCGTCGAGATTGTGCTCGTAGCGGGTGAGCGTGCTCTCGGGGTAGTCGAGCATCCACTGCGGATACGAGATCGTGGTGTGCACGCGGCGATCCCCGAGCCAGATGATGATCACGGTGGTGCTGCCGGTCTCCTCTACCCAGGCGAGTTTGTACATATCGTCGCTGAGCTGGACCAGCTTCACGGTCTGATTCTTGGACCAGCGCCCGAACATCGGTCCCATCAGGCAGCGCGAATCGATGGTGTGCCAATCGCGCACGTAGATCTCGTATTTCCAGCCGTTGTCATAGGCGTAGATCAGGTGTTTTCCGACAATGCCGGACAGATCACCGGTCAGGGCTGAGGCCGTCCAGGCTGGCTGCCGCACGCTCATCGCTGACTCCTCTCGGTCGACCTATGCCGTCGGGACCAGGGCTTTCTCGTCAGCCTAACCACTCACACGGACATTGCGGCCGGTTTGCCGGGAACGCCGTCATCATGGCCGGGCGGCGGCGTAGAGGATCTCGCGCATTCCAGGCAGGGATTCCTGATCCGCCCGCCACACCAGCCGCAGACTGAGATCGGGTACCGCAAAGTCCAATCGGACCAGCGTGCCGTGTACGAGACCGTCGGCGACCGCGAATTCCGGTAGCAGGGATATGCCGAGTCCGTGCTCCGCCCAGGCCCGCATGACCGGAACCGCACCGGCCCTGACCCGCTGCGGACCCGAGCCGAGAAGCCGCTCCCCAGCCATCCAGAACGAGCATTCGGGCACATTGACCAGCAGCCGCTCATCGATCAGATCGGCCGGCGTCAGGGCCGACCTACCCGTTAGCGGATGGGTGGGTGCCGCGACCAGGGCCAGCGGCACCGGGTCCAAGTCCAGAAAGGCCAGCGGCTCCGCCGGTGCCGGGAATCCGAGATCTCCGACGGCACCACCGGAATCCAGAAGCAGTGCCGCATCTAGTTCGCCGCCGACCACATCGGCGAGCAGTCCGTCGCGGGCTCGATCCGAGCGCACCTCGACCTCTAGATCCGGCCGTCGCTCGGCCAGCCGCGCCAACACCTGCGGCACGTAGGTGCCCGCGAGGGTTTCCAGTGCGCCGAGCCGCAGTAGCGGCCGTTCCGCCCGCACATCGCGGGTGGCTTGTTCGGCCAGGTCGAGGAGTCGCCGTGCCCACCCGGTCAGGCGCTGGCCCGCGGGGGTCAGCCGCATGCCCTTGGGATCACGTACAAAAAGGGTGACCCCGAGTGCGGACTCCAGCGTGCGGATCTGTTGCGACACCGATGACGGCGCGAGGTCGAGCGCCACCGCCGCATCGGTGACGGTGCGATGGCGCACCACGGCCTCGAAGGTCCGCAGCTGACGTAGCTCCATGGCCTGGCCAACAGCGCCGGAGCATTCGGATATTCCGAATGCCCCGTGCGCCGGAGCCGGTGGAATGGGCGTGCCCGCCCGACCAGAGTCGATCGCGTCACCATTCGAGTCGATCTGATCGGGAGCTGTTGCATCAGATGAGCATTCTGCAATCGCGGGCACGCACGTCCGCCGCGTCGAGCGGGCGGACCCGTGCCCTGCTCGGAATATCCCTCGGGTACTTCATGGTGTTGCTGGATATGACGGTGCTCTCGGTCGCCGAACCGGATCTGGCGGCGTCGCTGCACACCTCGGTCGCCGGACTGCAATGGGCGACCACCGGCTATACCGTGGCCTTCGCCGCGCTGCTGCTGTCCGCGGGCGCGGTCGCCGATCGCTATGGTGCGCATCGGGTATTTCGCTGTGGCACAGCTGCTTTCGGTTTGGTATCGCTGCTGAGTGCATTCGCGCCGAACCTGTGGCTGCTGGTCGCGCTGCGGGTGCTGCTCGGAGTGGCCGCGGCGGCGTGTGTGCCTGCTTCGATGGCGATGATCAGCCAGCTCTACCCGGATCCGGCACGACGCGCCAGCGCGATCTCGACCTGGGCGGCGATCAGCGGCGCGGCGGTCGCGGCGGGGCCGATCGCGGGCGGCGCACTGGTCGGGCTGGCCGGCTGGCGTTCGATCTTCATTGTCAATGTGCCGATCGCGATGGTCGTGCTGGCGCTGAGCGCGGGTTCGGCGGTGCACTGCGCCCGTGGCGAGCGCCGGATCGACTGGCTGGCGCAGCTGATCGCGGCCGCCGCCCTCGCGCTGTGCACCGACGCGCTGATCGCGGCGGGTGCGCAGTCGTTGCGGCATGCCGCGTGGTCGCTCGGTGGCACCGCGCTCGCGACGGTTGTCTTCATAAGACTCGAACGGCGCAGTGCCGCACCGGTATTGAATCGGGAACTGCTGCGCGCGGGCCGGGTGCGGGCCGGGCTGTTCGCGGGTGCGGCGGTCAACTTCGCGCTGACCGGCGCACTGTTCGTCCTGCCGCTGCTGCTGCAACAGCAGCGCCACCTGAGCCCACTGCAGACCGGGCTGGCATTCCTGCCGCTGACCGTTCCGTTCGCGGTCATCCCGCCGCTGGCGGGCAGGATCGTCGCCCGGGTCGGTGCGCGCCGTCCGATCCTGGCCGGACTCGGCCTGCTCGCGGCGGGCGGTGCGGTGCTGGCCGCCGCGGTCTTCGCCGACCTCGCCTATCCGGTGCTGGCGTCGGGCCTGCTGTTGTCGGGATTCGGTGTGGCCTTTGCCCTTCCGGCATTGGTCACGGCCATTGTCAACGCGGCTCCACCGGGTACGGCCGGTGCGGTCGGTGGTCTGCTGAACGCCGTCCGCCAAGTCGGTGCAACGCTCGGCGTCGCCGTCATGGGCGGGCTCGTCACACCGGGCATCGGCTGGGCGCTGCTGACCTCCGCGGCGGCCTGCGCGCTCGCCTTCGTCGTCTTCGGCTACCACCGCGCAGCCGAATCCTGACGCGGGTTCAGAGCGCGATTCGGCCCGACCTCGCCGTGCCCGGCGACGGCGTCGATGGTCGCCGACGACCTCATCCGACGCCGCACCGAGCCCGGCGGCCGAATGCTGCTCAGCGG
>NZ_JBEXUI010000046.1:0-64473 GCF_040614395.1 Nocardia sp. NPDC005998
TTGGCCGGCCCCGAGGGCAGTGCGGAGAGTTCGGCGTGCGGGCCTTCGCACTGGGAGTGCGAAGGCCGACAAGAGTGCAGATCAGGCGAGCCAGGAAGCCTCGGCGAGCACGGCGGCGTCAGGTTCGGCCAGGTCGATATCGAAGACTTCAGCGAGGAGCTTCGGCAGTTCGGCGGGTTCGAGTTCGCGGGTTTCGCTGGAGCCGTCGGGGCGTTCGGTGCTGAGGGTGAGACCGTCCAGGACGTAGTGGACGTCCGGGAGGAATCGCTGCACGAACGGGCGCGTGGTGAACGGCGAGCGCGGGGATGTCGAGACGAAATGGCTGCCGATGGCGAAATCCATGCGGTACTGCGGGTTCAGCGTGAAGGTGTAGCGGTCGATCCAACCCTCGCGACCGAATTGGTGCAGCACCCACAGATCGCTGTCGAGTTCGCCGGTGGTGTGTTCGAGCCGGAATCGCCACTCGCCGAGCGCGAATTCGCCGCCCTCGACCAGTTCGTAGGGTGCGAGCGGGCCGGAGCCGAAACCTACATCGCAGAGCCAAACCCGGTCGTCGTCGCTGGTGATGACGCGCAGCAGAGCATGTGTCGCCGGACGCAGACCGCCCCGCGCACCCATGGTGACCCGGCCGCTGAGACCGGTGACGCCGAACCCGAGCCGTTCCAGTGCGGCGGCGAACAGGCCGACGTTCTCATAGCAGTAGCCGCCGCGACGCTGCCGGATCATCTTGTCCTGCAACGCCTCCAGGTCGAGCAGCACCGGGCGGCCGAGGATGGTCTCCAGGTTCTCGAACGGGATCGTCGTGGTGTGCGCGTAGACCAGGGCTCGCAGGGTGGCCAGTGTCGGCGAGCGGTCGCCCTCGTAGCCGATGCGGGCAAGGTAGGCGTCGAGGTCCAATTCCGCACTGTTCCAGTGGTATGCGGGGTCGTCCGGCTTATGCGGACCCTTCCCTAGGCCACTGTTGCCCATCGAATCGCTTCGCGATCCCGTCTCCATCGCACCTCTCCTCGTCTCGGTCTGCTCGAATGAACCACACCTGCCCGACGAGTGTTCCCATGGCCTGTTTCAGGCGGCGCATTTGGCGTACGGCGGGGCCGCGGGGGCGGTGTTTATGCCGCGAGCGACATCGACGAGATAGTCGCGGTCGGGTCCGTCGACGGGTTCGGTGCCGATGAGCAACCGCTCGACGACGCAGCCGCCCTCGAAGTACGCGGGCCCGATGCTGTGATCGCCGGGGACCACCGCACCGTACAGGTCGCGACCGCTGACGATGGTGTACATCGAGGTGGGTTTGCCCGCGGCGAGCAGTCCGGCTCGCATTTCCAGGGTCGACGAATACGGCACCACATCGTCGCTGGTGCCGTGGATGAGGAAGGCGCGTTTGATGCCCATCCGGGCGGCCAGCAGGGCGGGTGAGCGTTCGGCGTAGGCCTGCGGACACACCGTCGGGGCACAGCCGCCCGCGTCGCGTTCGATCTGAGCAGGTAGCGCGGGATCGATACCTGCCGAGGTGTGCCAGATCGCGAAATCGTCCGCGGGACCGTAGTTGTCGACCCAGTAATCGAACGCTCCCGGTGGGCCGTATGCCGCCGCGAGGCCGCTCATGGTGCCGCCCTGACTCCAGCCCCACAGCACGGTGCGGCCGATCGCGGGGTGTTCGTTCTTGTACCACTGCGTGGCGGTGACGATATCGCGCCAGCCCGCCCACAGATTCCAGTCGCCGGTCCGCCACACGCTGGTCTCGCTGCGTGCGTCCATCAACAGGATCGGGGTCGCGGTGCGGCTGGCGATCGAGGTCATATATCCGGCGAAGTCGGCGGAGCTGCCGCCGTGGCCGTGTACCGCGACGACCAGATCGTGCGGTGTCAGGTCGCCCGCCGCACAGCGGTACGGCTCGTATACGCGGCCGGTGGCGTCCTCACTGTCCACTGTCAGAGTCACCGGCCTGACTTCCACCTGGACCGCGCACTCGGGCTCGGCCGAAGCGGCCGGTGCGACCGGGCTTGTCGTCGACGCCCCGGTGAGCAGGGCACAGCAGGCCATCAGCAGTAGGTATCCGCGCCTCATGCTGGAATGATGGCATGCGGCTATCGCGGTCCGGTGGCAGCGGCGGCGCGCGTCGCGACGAATATCGCACCGGCCACCGCGGCGGCGCCGACCACACCCGCGAAGGTCGTCGAGCCTGCCGGTAAACCGATTGCGTCACTGAGGAATCCGGCCGACAGCGGGAGTACGGCGGCGGGCAGGTAGCCGCCGACATTCTGGGCGGCATTGGCCTCGGCGAGCCGATCGGCGGCCACATTCGTGCTGATGGCGGTGAGACCGCCGAACTGCCCCATGCCCTGACCGATTCCGGCGAGTATCGCGGCCGCGGCGAACAGCGCGATCGATGACAGTCGCAGCGCCGAGGCCAGGGCGACCATGCTGAGCAGGGTGGCCGCGGCGCTACCGAGCAGAATTGCGCGCAGCCGCAGCCGTCGCACCGCGAATTGAATTCCGGTGGCGCCGAGGAACATGACGAATGCCAGACCGCCCGCGAGCACTCGATTGGTGGCGCCCAACAGGTTCGACAGCAGCGAGGGTCCGAGCGAGAGCACGAACGACGTGGCGGTGATGCCCGGCGCGAAGACCGCGATGCCGAGCAGTACCGCGGTCCGGCCACCCGGTGCGACCGCCGGGATGCGAATCCACGGGCCGCGCCCGCCGGCACCCTTGGGCAGGTCCAGCCGAACCACCACCACGAATGCCGAGGCGAGCAGGACGATCTCGACGACGAAGATGGTTACGGTCGGGCCGGGAACGGTCTGCGACAGCACACCCGCCAGCAGCGGACCGAAGCCAGCGCCGAGCACCATGGCCGATGACGCCGCCAGTGCGGCAAGGCGTTTGCGGTGGCGGCCGCCGATATCGGTCACCGCCGCCATACCCGCCGATACGGCGGCACCGACCGCGATCCCGGTGAGCAGGCGCGCGATCGCCAGCACCGCGACCGAATTCGCGGTGGCGAACAGTACACAGGCGAGCATCGCGAGTATCACCGCGGGCAGCAGCACCGGTTTGCGCCCGACGCGATCCGAGACCACGCCCGCGACCAGCAGTGCGCCGAGCAAACCGGCTATGTAGCAGGCGAATACGGCGGTCAAGACGCCGGAGGAGAAGCCGAGTTGATGCTGCCACACCACATACAGCGGCGTCGGCGCGTTCGAGAGCACGAAGACCGCGAGCACGGGCCAGGCCGCCAGCCATACCGCGCCGTTGCGCTCGGTTATCTCGGCTTCGGACGCTACGAGTGTCGACATACCCAACCTCCATAAGTTCGAAATTTCTCGTACTAGTACGACGAGAGTCGAACTTAACATCTAGTACGATAGAAGTCGAACTAACGAATTCGAGATCCACAGGAGACCCTGATGCCCGCCACCGACACCGTCGCGACCACGCTGCCCGAGCCCGCGCGCGCGGAGTTGCGGCTGGAAGAGGTGCTCGGCGTGCTCAGCGATCCGCTGCGGCTGAGCATGGTGCAGAAGCTGCTGCTGGAATCCCCCGATACCGATCGCTCCTGCGGCTGGTTCGACATCGATCGGCCGAAATCGACACTGACGCACCACTTCCGGGTGCTGCGCGAGGCCGGTGTCACCCGCCAGCGGCAGTACGGACTCGAGCGGCGCAGCCGGGTCCGGATCGAGGACCTGGAAGCGCGCTTTCCCGGCCTGCTCGATCTGGTGCGCGCCTGGCAACCGGCATAACTCTGGATCGCCGGGCGCACGCTAATATTCGCCTATGCGTTCGATTGATGCGGCGGAGCGGCGAGCACGACTGGGGGTGCGGCATCGGCTGGCGCCATCGAATCGCACCGATGACGTGGCCGAGATCGTGCAATCGCTGGTAGTGCTGCATGCGACCGATCCGGCGACGGTGTACCTTTCCGTCGGCGCGCGCAGTCATGCCGCCGAGCCCGCGCATGTCGAGAAGGCGCTGTACGACGATCGGACGCTGCTGCGCATGCTGGCGATGCGGCGCACCATGTTCGTCGCGCCGATCGGATTGGTCCCGGTATTGCAGGCATCCTGCGCGGATGCGTTGGCGCACAAACAACGTCGCACCTACGGCCGATTCATCGAGCAGGCGGGTGTAGTGGACGGCGATGTGCGCACCTGGCTCGCCGAGGTCGAGGACGCCACGCACAAGGCGCTGCTGGCCAGGGGCGCGGCCACCGGCGCACAGCTGAGCAAGGATGTGCCGCTACTGCGTACCCAGGTGAATCCCGCTCCGGATAAGGCCTATTCGCGTCCGACCTCCATCACCACGTGGGTACTGGTGATCCTCGGCGTCGAGGGCCGCATCGTGCGTGGCCGTCCCAATGGCAGTTGGACCAGTAGCCAATACACCTGGGCGCCCGTGGAATCGTGGCTACCGCAAGGTGTTCCGACCATCCCCGCCGACGAAGCCCGCGCCGAACTCGTCCGGCAGTGGCTCTACGCCTTCGGACCCGCCCCCATTGCCGATATCAAGTGGTGGACGGGCTGGCCCCTCGGCGAGGTCCGCAAGGCCCTCGCCCAACTCGATGTGGTCGAGGTCGATCTGGACGGCGGCACCGGCCTGCTGCTCGCCGATGATCAGGACCCGACCCCCGAGCCCGAACCCTGGGCCGCCCTGCTCCCCGCGCTCGACCCCACCCCCATGGGCTGGCAATCTCGCGACTGGTATCTGGGCCCGCACGCCCCGAACCTGTTCGACCGCAACGGAAACGTCGGACCGACCATCTGGTGGAACGGCCGCATCGTCGGTGGCTGGGCCCAGCGCAAAGACGGCGAAATCGCCTACCGGCTACTGGAAGACGTCGGTTCGGATGCCGAAACCATGATCGCCGCCGAGGCCGCCCGCACCTCCGAATGGTTCGGCGAAGTCCGCGCCATCCCCCGCTTCCGCACGCCCCTGGAACGCGAACTCACCGCCTGATCGACACAAAGCCGCCGGAAGCTGCACAGCTTCCGGCCAGCGCACGGCACTGTCACCGACCCGCTCGCCGTTGGGAGATGCTGCTGGCGCAGTAGCGCTGACGGTCCTACATGTCGAGGCCGAGGTCGAGGACGCGGACGGAGTGGGTCAGGGCGCCGACGGCGAGGTAGTCGACGCCGGTGCGGGCGTAGTCGGCGGCTTTGTCGAGGGTGAGGCCGCCGGAGGATTCGAGTTTGGTATCGGGGGCGGTATTGTCGCGGCGTTGGACGGCGGCCTGGGTTTGCCAGAGGGGGAAGTTGTCCAGCAGGACGAGTTCGACGTGTTCGGCAAGGACGGCGTCGAGTTGTTCGAGACTGTCGACTTCCACCTCGCAGGCGATATCGGGCGCCAGGTCGCGGACGGCGCGCAGTGCGGCGACCACCGAACCGGCAGCGACAACGTGGTTGTCCTTGATCAACGCGGCGTCGCCGAGGCCCATGCGGTGGTTGACGCCGCCGCCGACGCGGACCGCGTACTTCTGCAGGGCGCGCAGGCCGGGCAGGGTTTTGCGGCTGTCGCGGATGCGGCAGTTGGTACCCGCCACCGCGTCGACCCAGGCCGAGGTGGCGGTGGCGATGCCGGAGAGGTGGCAGACCAGGTTGAGCATGGTGCGTTCGGCGGTGAGCAGGCCGCGCGTCGGTGCGACCAGCTCGAGCACGCTCTGTCCCGGCTCGACCCGGGTGCCGTCGGCGACTCGATCCGTGATTTCGTAGTTGCCCGCGCCGATCACCTCATCGAGAACGAGCAGTCCGACGTCAAGTCCGGCGACGGTGCCCGGCTGGCGCGAGACCACCGATGCCTTGACCGCCGCGTCGGCGGGAACCGTTGCGGCGGTGGTGATATCGGGGCCGTAGCGCAGATCTTCATCCAGCGCGGTGCGGATCAGCGCCAGCACCTCGTCACGATCCAGGCCGGTATCCAGACCCATCAGTGCACTCCTCGTCCTACTGCCCGCATTGTCGGCGAGCAAATCTCAAATCGCCGGGCCATCGTGTCGCCCGGACCTGGTCGCCCACCGAAAGCTCGTATCCTGCGTTGCCGCAGCGATGTCCCACCCGCCGATTCGGGCGTCATGAGGCGCTCGGAATGGCGTCTTGGTTCCAGTCACCGAGGTCGAGACCGTCGGGTGCCGGGACGGGATGGCCTTCGGGCCCCAGACGCACTGCGCGGCTGTGGCGTTGCTGCTCATCGGAGGTCGGGTGATCGGAGCGGGCATGGCAGCCGCGGCTTTCGGTGCGGGCCGCGGCGGAGAGCAGCAGCACCTGCGCGGTGAGGGTGAGCGCGGCATCCTCGAATGCGGTGATGCGCTGTGCCGCAGCAGTGCTGTTCAAGTCCCCGGTGCCGTCCGGCGCTCCGGTCCCATTCGGCGCTTCAGCGCCGTGCAGCGTGGCGATATCGCTGACCGCCGTGCCCGTCGTTCCAGCGATCCGATGCGCGGCACCGGTCAATTCGGCACGTAGCCGGGTCGCGGCGCTGTGTGACACCGCGTCTCGCAATCGCATCGCCGCATCCGCAAGCCCGGCGGCATCGCGAACGACCGAGGCATGCGATGTCATCGACTGCTGCACCAGGGCGCGCGCGGCACGCGGCACGGTGTGGAAGGACACCTCCGTCACATGCGCGTCCTCGCCGAGCCGTTCGGCCGCGGCCACCCCGGCCCGTCCGCCGACCACCAGACCCTCGAGCAGGCTGTTCGATCCCAGCCGGTTGGCGCCGTGCAGGCCGGTGCGCGCCACCTCACCCGCGGCGTACAAACCCGGAACCGCGGTCCGGCCGTGGGTATCGGTGACGATCCCGCCGCATTGATAGTGCGCGGCGGGCGCGACCGGGATGAGATCGGCGCGCGGGTCGATCCCCGCGGCCAGGCAGGACGCGGTGATCGTCGGAAAACGTTGCGGAAAGCCGTCGATCGCGCGGGCATCGAGGTAGACGTGATCGGTGCCGAGCGCACGCATCCGTGCGGCAATGGCACGCGACACCACATCGCGGGGTGCCAGATCGCCACGGGGGTGCACGCCCGCGGTTACCGAATTCCCTTCGGAATCCACCAGTGCCGCGCCCTCGCCGCGCACCGCCTCGCTGATCAGCGGCCTGCGGCCGAGCCCACCCGGGGTGTAGAGCACCGTCGGATGGAATTGCACGAATTCCAGATCGGCCACCGTCGCTCCGGCCCACAGCGCCAGCGCGATGCCGTCGGCGGTCGCACCCGGCGGATTCGTACTCAACGCGTACAGCTGGCCGAGCCCGCCGGTGGCCAGCAGCACCGCCGGTGCGTGCACGACCCCGAATCCGTTCTCCGACACCGTGATAACACCCTGCACACCGGTCCGGCCGGTGACGATCTCCAATGCTGCGGCACCGAACAGAACCGGCAGTCCGGCCGCATTCAGCGCGCGCTGCACCTCCGCGCCGGTGGCATCACCTCCGGCATGGATGATCCGCCGCGTACTGTGCCCGCCCTCGCGGGTGCGCGAAATCTGGCCGTCCCGACCGAGATCGAAGACCGCGCCGAGATCGGTCAGCGCGGCCACGGCCGCTTGACCGCCCGCCACGATCGATCGCACCGCCGACTCATCGCACAGCCCGGCACCGGCCTCGACCGTGTCGCGCACATGCGATTCGACCGAATCCTCATGTGGCGCCACGACGGCGATACCGCCCTGGGCGTACTGGGTTGCGGTATCCGTCGGCCCGCCTTTGCTGAGGATCAGCACCCGCAACCCGCGCAGCGATGCCGTACGCGCCGCGGTCAACCCGGCGACGCCGCCGCCGAGCACCACCAGATCGGCCTCGGCTTCCCAATCGATCCGCGGCGCGATACTCATGCGCCCCTGCCCTTCTCGATGAGCAACGGCGTCCGGATGATGCCGCAGGCGGCGCTATCGGCCGCCCTGGCGGTCATTCCGCACCGCCACTCCGGACGAGTGCACATATCGCACTCCGTTCACACCCGGGCGCGCTCATTCGCCACCGCCCGGGTTGCCGATTTCGATCATCCGCTGCACCGAATTGCGGGCCAGCGCAGCCGTTTCCAGGTCGACGTGCACCTCATCGGTGTTCTCGACGAGCGAGCGCAGCAGCGCCGCCGGGGTGATCATCTTCATGTACTTGCAGGACGCGCGGTCGTTGACGGCCTGGAAGTCGATGCCGGGGGCGGCCTTTCGCAGCTGGTGCAGCATGCCGACCTCGGTGGCGACCAGCACCTGGTTCGACGGCGCCTTCGGGTCACTGCGCAGGCTCCGCTCCCGCACGGCCCGCGCGGCATCGATCATGCCGCCGGTGGACAGAATGTGCACCCGGTCGGCCGGGAACGAGCCCTCGCCCGCGAGGTACAACGCCGAAGTGGCGCAACCGCATTCGGGGTGCACGAACAGTTCGGCATCCGGATGGGTGCGGGCCTGCTCGGTGAGCTCATCGCCGTTGATCCCGGCGTGGACATGGCATTCGCCCGCCCAGATGTGCATATTCTCGCGGCCGGTGACGCGCTTGACGTGTGCGCCGAGGAACTGGTCCGGCAGGAACAGCACCTCACGGTCGGGATCGATGGAGGCGACGACATCGACGGCATTCGACGAGGTGCAGCAGATATCGGTAAGCGCCTTCACCGCAGCCGTGGTGTTCACGTACGAGACGACCACCGCATTCGGGAATTCGGACTTCCAGGCCCGCAATTCGTCGGCGGTGATGGAATCGGCCAGCGAACAACCGGCCCGCTGATCCGGGATGAGCACCGTCTTCTCGGGGCTGAGGATCTTGGCCGTCTCGGCCATGAAGTGCACGCCACAGAACACGATGGTGTCCTCGGGGGCCTCGGCCGCGATGCGGGACAGCGCCAGCGAATCACCGACGTGGTCGGCGACATCCTGGATCTCGGGCAACTGATAGTTGTGCGCAAGAATCGTCGCGTTGCGCTCCCTGGCAAGTCGCTTGATCTCGGCCGCCCACTCCGGCGTGGCCTCGACACCGGCGAATCCGGTCGGACCGTCGAACACCTGCCCCATCAGCGGGGGCGCCAGCTTCGCACCCATCGTCGCCATGATGGCTCCTCTCCTCGTGCGATCGGAGCTTGTGCCTGTTCACATGGCAGCCGATTCACACCCAAACCAGGTTTTCGACTTATAATCGAAAACGTGCCCCATAGTAACACCATCCACGAAACGCTCACCGCGGTGTTCCAGGTTCGGCGCTTCCCCGAAGACATCAGCGCAGGTAGCAGCCCTGCATGGGTGACCGACGAGTTGATTCGCCCCTGTCCGCCCGGTCAGCGGACCGAACTGGCGGTGCTGCTGTGGGAGCGCGCCCTTGACCCGCAGATGGGCACCTGGTCGCTGCCCGGCGGCCGCCTGCGCGACGACGAGGACCTCAATATCTCGGCCCGCCGTCAGCTCGCCGAAAAGGTCGACGTGCGCGAGCTGGCACATCTGGAGCAGCTGTCGGTATTCAGCAATCCGGACCGAGTACCCGCGCCGCGCCGGATCGCCTCGGCCTATCTCGGCCTGGTGCCGCTGACCGCCGACCCGCGGCTGCCGTCCGACACCGCGTGGCATCCGGTATCGATGCTGCCGCTGATGTCGTTCGATCACGGCACCGTTGTCGAGCATGCGCGCACCCGACTCGCGGCGAAGCTGTCCTACACGAATATCGCCTTCGCGCTGGCACCGGAGCGGTTCACCATGTCGACGCTGCGCGAAATCTACTGCGCCGCACTGGGTTATGAGGTCGATACGACGAATCTGCAGCGAGTTCTCACACGCCGCAAGGTGATCACGCCGACCGGTGCGACCGCCTCCCCCGGCCGGGCGGGTGGACGGCCCGCGGCGGTCTATCGGTTCACCGACTCCGAACTCCGAGTCACCGACGAATTCGCCGCATTCCGCCCACCCACCTGACCCACTCGATCGCCTCCCCGCGATCGGCCCCCATTCGATGACCGGCCCCCGAACCGGTCGCCCAGCACAAAGTGGACTGTGCCGCGGCCACTGCCATAGGGGCCACTACATCCCGAGCGTGTCCCGATCACCGATGACCGGGACACTCCCCTTTTACTCGGACAGCCCGCCGGGCATACCCAGATGCCCGGAGCACAGGATCCATACGACCCAGTTGGACGGGACGCCGGTCTCGACCAGAGCCGCCCCTGCTGTAACCGATTTCCAGAACATTTGCCGCCCTCCCTATTCGGCTGCCGCTCCATCGGCGCTGCGCATTGGCGAAATCGACTGTCCGCCTCCGCTGTTCGATCGCTCGAACGATTTCGACGATAAGGGTCAGTGCGCCGCGACGGAACGGCCGAGCGTTCAGAGTCGCCGAATATGGCTGGTCACAGTCGGATACGAGTTATCCGGACCGGAAGCGGCAGTGCGCTCGATCGCCTGTCCGGCTTTCCGGACCGGACAGAAATGCGGTCCGATGCCTAGCGATCGCCGTGCGGCAGGCCAATATCCGGCATGGTCGACGAGGCCGCCGGACACTAGTTGCCCGGTGGCTGCTGGGTGCGGTAACCGAGTGCCATTGCGCCAGCCAGTAACCAACGTGCATGTCGAACCGGAGCATGGAAAAACCCCGCCTCCGCATACTTCACATGCGAAAACGGGGTCAACCCATAGCACTACCGGATCGGCGTCAATCCCCCACCCGACCCTTATGTTTCTCATTCCGCCGATACCGCCGCTTACTGGGAATCGGCTGCGCGGCACTGGACCGCCGCAGCGCATTCCGCCGCCGCCACGCCACCAGATCCGGTCGCTCCTGTTCCCCGGACGGAATCAATACCGCCTGCCCATGCCTGGTCAACATATCCTCGCTCATCGCCACCTCCTTCCATTCCGCGGCTCCACATGCGCGTCAACCGTAGCCACGCGACCGCACATGCGGCCACCGATTTTCATCCGCACGGCGGCGCGTATGCGAGCTGCGGCAGGTGTTCCCGCCACACCGTCGGGTTCAGTACGCCCTGAGCGATATCGCAGATGCGGGCGACGGCGTGCTGCGGGTCCAGATCCCACCATCGGATGCCACCCGGCGCACTCGCGGTCATCAGAAATCCGCCAGCCGGGTGGAATACCATCGCTCGCCCGTGATTCGGCACCGCGGTGGCGAGCGGATATCGCACCGGGGCAGCGGGAATGCCATTGCTGAAGTCCCATAAACGCAATTCCGAGTCGAGGTTCGCGGACGCGAGCAGGCGCCCATCGGGGCTGAAGGCCAACGAGGTCACCTCAACCGTGTTCCCCGCCAACGGCTCACCGGCGGAAACCGGAGCCGCCGGATCGCTGACGTCCCAGACTCGAATAGTCCAATCGTCGCTGGAGCTCGCCAGGAAACGTCCGTCCGGGCTGAACGCGGCGCGGGTCAATCTCTCAGCCCGACCGGTTGACAAGCGCCCGAGTCGGATCGGCAACGATGGGTTCGAGATATCCCAGAGCGTCACATCTTCGCCGATTGCGGCCAGCACCCGACCGTTCGGGCTCAGCATCAGATCTCGGCCGCCGGGAACGTCGACAGGCTCGCCGGCAGCGCGCGGTTTCGCTCGGTCACCCAGATCCCATATCCGAATTCGCGCCTCCGACAACGTCATATCCAGACTGAGCACGAATCTCGAATCAGGCGTGAAGGCCGCGGCGTTCGTCCCGTATGGAGTCCTCGGCAATTCGGCTAGGCGCTCCGGCGTCGACGGATCGGAGATGTCGTACAACGTCGCGCCCTCCTTCATTCCTCTGACAAATACGGTGCGTCCATCAGGGCTTATTACGGCGTCTGGGTACGGGCCGTCTGCCTGGATTCGGCCCACTGGATGTATCGCGTGTGGATTATCGGCACGCAGGATCTCGACGGTGCCGGACTCGGTGCCGAAGACCAGCAAATCCCCGGTGGCATCGGTTTTCAGCCCCGTAATGTGATCGGCAAAGCCCGGCATACCGGAGTGCAGATCGGGCAGTGACCATACTCTGATCACACCGTCCAGCCCCCCGGTCAGTAGTCGTCCCGCGGGGCCGAACGCGAGAGCGCGGACAACACCGATGCCCTTCATCGTCGGAGAACTCAGAACGACGGGCTTCTCCGGATTGTCGAGAGCCAGCATGGTTATCTTCGCGTCGGCGAACCCGATCGCCAGCTGTCTGCCATCTGGGCTGAATGCCTTTGGCGCGCCCACCAATGACGAACCCAGGACGATGGGTTTTCCGATCTGCCGCGGCGCCGCGGGGTCGGACAGGTCCCACAGCACGAGAGTTTGATCTTCGCCGCCACCTAGAGCGAGGGTTCGCCCATCGGGACTGAAGAGCGCGGAGCCCTCACCAGGCAGTCGACCGAGCGGTCGAACCTGGTTCAGGTCGGCAATGCTCCACAGCTGCACACTCCCTTGGCCATCGAAGGTGGTCATGAGCCGCCAATCCTGGCTGAACGCCCCAGGCTGAAATGTGCTGGCGAAGTCCGGAAGTCGCGTCTGGATGGGACGCGGGTCCATGGGATTCGCTATGTCCCAGACGACAACCGCATGATCGCGACCGGACGTCGCCAGCCTCTTCCCATCGGGACTGAAGGCGAGAACGCCACTGAATCCCGTCGGCAGCGGTGCGCCGACCGCCGTTGGATTCGCCGGTGTCCGCACATCCCACAAGCGCACCGTTCGGTCGCTACTCGCCGACGCGAGCAGGCCGCCATCCGGACTGAACGCAACCGAGCCAAAGTCGGACTGATGTCCGACCAGCGGTTGGCCCAACTCGACCGGGTGCCGCAGATCGGATGAGTCCCACAGGCGAACGGTCTTGTCACTGCCCACGGAGGCAAAGACCTGGCCGTCCGGTCGGAGGGCTAAGTCCCACACGACGCCCAGGTGTCCGACGAGCGAGGTCGCCAACGGCAGTGTCTGCGTATCGAGCAGGCGTGCCCGGGCTTCGAGATCATCCGGTCGAAGCTTGTTCGCCACCAGGACAAGCTGAGCCGAGAGCGCGGGATCTCGATCGTGTAGCCGGTCGGCCTCAGCGAGTACACCGAGGAAGATCGCATTGTCCCGTTGGGTTTTCGCGGTGCCACTCTGCACGAAAGCCACACCCGCGAGTACCAGCGCGATCACGCCGAGCAGGGCCAGGACGGCCACTCTGGCCGAGTAACGACGTTGGCTACGTCGCCGCGCAACCTGCGACGCCGCCAAGAACTCTTCGGCCACCGCGCCGATCGCGCCTTTGTCCGCATGCTCCTGCATGGTGATCAGTCGCGCGCCGCGATAGAGCAGGGCGGAGTCGCGCCCCTGAGTCGCCCAATCCGACGCATCCGCCTGCAGCCGTTGGCGTTCCAGATACCCGACGCGGTCCTCATCGATCCAGGTGCGCAAGCGGGGCCAGGCGTCCAGGACGATTTCGTGGGTGAGGTAGGCGGATTCGGCGTCGAGGGTGATCAATCGGGTGCGGGCCAGGACCTCCAGGGCAGTGTCGGCGGCGTCGACGGTCTGTTGGATAAGTTCGGTGCGGGTGACTTTGCGGCGGGTGTCGCGGGAGTCGTCGCCGACGGCGACCAGGCCGAGCAGGACCTGTTTGCCGATGCTCTGTTGGAAGTCGGTCAGTTCGCCCCAGGCTTTTTCGGCGGTCGCGGCAACCGAGCCGATCACACCACCCGCAGCTCGGTAGCCGTCGATGGTTAGGCGGGTGCCGTCGCGGCGTTGCCATACGGCCGCCATCACATGCGATACCAGGGGCAGTGCGCCGGGGTCATAAACTCGGCGGTCGCCGCCGAGTCCGCACAGCTCGCTGATGACGAGTTCTTCCAGCCCCGATTCCAGTTTGTAGCCGGCCAGTTCGGCGGGGCGGTTGATGGCTTCGGCGAGTTCGTCCAGGCGCATCGGGCCCAGGAGGTAGCTGCGGTGTTTGAGGGCGTCCTCCAGGACGGGGATGTCGAGGCAGCGGGCGTAGAAGTCGGCGCGGACGGCGACGACGACGGCGGTCGGTTCGCGTTCACCGCGGATGGCGAGGTGTTCAAGGGTGGCGAGGAAGTGCGCGCGCTCGTCTTCGTTGCGGCACAGCGTGAACAGTTCCTCGAGCTGGTCGATGATCAGGAGTCGACGCTTGCCCGCACCCCATGCCGCCAGCGCCACGGCGGTGGCTTCCGCAGCGCCGCCGGTCTTCTCGGATCTGAATTCGCGGCTGGGCCCAGCCGCGGATCCAGCGCTGTCTTCCAGCGCCGCACCGCTGCGGTCCGCAGGCTCCGTCGAACGAGATTCGGGTTCGGCGGGCTTCCGGTCGGATCCGGCGCAGACGGCGGCCAGCAATGCCTCGTCCGCGGGCCCGGTTACGTCCGTCGAAAGAGATCCGGGTTCAACGGGCTTCGTATCGAAATCCGCTCGGACAGCGGCCAGCAATGCCTCGACAGGCGCGCTGCCCGGAGTCATGGACGCGACCGCCCATTCCTCGACCGGATCCGCGAGCGCCGGAAGCAGCCCCGCGGCGAGCAGCGAGGATTTGCCCGCACCGGAGGCACCGACCAGCATCACAATGCCGCCGTGTCCCTCGGGACCCACTGTGGTGCAGACCAATTCGGCCAGCTCGGCCGTCGACCTGCTCCTGCCGAAGAACAACTCGGCGTCGTCACGGCCGTAGGAGGTCAGCCCGAGATACGGGCACTCGGTCGCATCGGCGGCCGGATCCCACGCATTCGACGCGGCCCACAACCGTTGCCACTCTTGCACATCCAGCAGTGCGGGCGGCACCGGCGCACTCGACTTGCGCGCCTCCTCGATCAGCGTAAGCAGCACGGGCAGCAAGGATTCGAACCGTGCCGGCACATTCCGTCCGGCCTTCCAGTCGCTGATGCGCTGAACCGATGCGCCGCCCTTCTGCCCGGGCGCCCGTGCCGCGCGCATCCGCGCCTGCGCCGCGGCCGCCACCCGACGCAATGTGGGATTGCCCGCGGATTCGAAGAGCGCGGCGAACTGTTGCGAGAAAATGGTTCGCGGCGAAGGTCGCAGCCGCGGTTCCCGGTGATCCGAATCCATCTGTCCTCCTGCACGTTCCGATGGCGGGAGCGACACCCCCCGGCGTGCAACGAGATTAGGACGGGCCAGCGCACACAGGCACCGACCGCATGCGAACATGCAGCTAGCAGGCCTGAAAAGAGCGTCCGGACCGGAACTTTCGAAGGGACCGCCGCACTCAGGCCGTCTTCATCTGCGGCTCGGGCGGCGGCGCCGGCCGTTCGGCGGGCCAGCCGCCCGAACCCCCAGAACACCAACTCCACCATCCAGAACAGCAGCAGGAATACCGTCAAGCTGCGGCAGGTGTTCCCACCACACCGTCGAAGCGACAACGCAGATGCGGGCAGCGGCGTCCTGCGGGTCCAGATCCCTCAATGCGAATCGTCGATGCCACGCTCCCGCTGGACAGGGCAACTACCGGTCGCCAACCGTCGCAATGATGCGTCCAGTTCCCGCCACAGCTCTCCCACACGACCGCGACCACCCGGGGCGGGTGGGTAACGCGTCAGGACGCTGACCACGATGGAGCTGGCCAGACCTGTTGCCTTCTCGACATAGCCGGCGCCGACGTTGCGGTCGGTGCCGGCATCGATTTCGAGTGCTCGAGCAGCGTGGGCGGCCGACATGAGGATGTGTCCGCCTTGGGTCGCCTTTGCCAGCGGGTGCAGGTATGCGGCTGCTCCCGCGTTACCGGCGGCGCGCGCCGCGTTCTCTGCGGCTGCATGTTCCATCTCCCCGGCAGCCCGTGCGGCCCTGTGCGCATCCAGTGCGGTCACGCGGAGCGCTTTCGTTCGCCTGCCCCCAGCGGCGAACCTGCGCGCCTCGTCGAGCACAGCCCGGGGACGCGAGTCATCGGGACAGTCACGCTCGAAAATCGCCAAAACAGGTTCAGCGCAGGCCACGGCATAGCGGGTAACCTCACGCAGTTCTGCCATGCTGAGTTCGATAACCAGATTCTCGTCAGCAGCATTCATGGCATGAACAGTATCGTTGAACCTTCGGTTGGAACTTCCCTGCAATGTCAGCAGGACATTGGGGCGAAACCTTCAAACTATGGTCCGCTCAGTCCGGTTGACTCGGCGCGCGAGCACAGTCGCTCACAAAGGCACCCCGGCTCGGCGGTCGGTCTGCTCCTGCCGAAGAACAACTCGGCGTCGTCACGGCCGTAGGAGATCAGCCCGAGATACGAGGACTCGGTCGCAGCCGCGGTTCCCGGTGATCCGAATCCATCTGTCCTCCTGCACGTTCCGATAGCTGGAGCGACACCCCCGGCGTGCAACGAGATCAGGACGGGCCAGCGCACCTGGCAGGCTGAAAAGAGCATCCGGACCGGAACTTTCGAAGGGACCGCCGCGCTCAGGCCGTCTTCATCTGCGGCTTGGGCGGCGGCGCGGCCGTTCGGCGGGCCAGCCGCCCGAACCCCCAGAACACCAACTCCACCAACCAGAACAGCAGCAGGAATACCGTCACCACGGTCACCGGGATCGCGAGGAAGACCAACGACGGGATGGCGATAACCACGACCAGTGCGATATCGCCGAGGTTCGCGCCGCGCAGCCGACTGCCCAAACGCACTGCGGCCCACATCATGTAGCGGCGCGGTATCGAGACACGGAACTCGCGCAGGCAGCGCCGGAAGATGCCGTCGGCGTCGGCCACACTCACCACATTCGAACTGCGCAGGTAGTCGTGCAGGATGGCGGCTCGGGTGTAGATGCCGTAACGGGGCACCAGCCAGACCAGCGCCCTCGGCACCGATGCGAAGTCGGTGCGGAAGCCGGCGGGGATGACGAATTCCGCTGTCGCACCGTGATAGACGAGCGGTTCGAGCACCCGCCAGAACTGTGCGTCGAGCTCCTCGACGACCGGCCCGCTACCGACGAACGCCACGATCCGTTCCTCTCTGAACGCACAGCGTATCCCATAATTCTAGGGTGTTCCGATACGGCTGTGCCGTCGCGCGGGCAACGGTTCGGACAATAGTTCAGCGAGTGCGACCCGAACCGGCCTCGCCGGGCGGTCCGAAGCCGTTGTAGGGCACACCGTAGGGCACCTGCCCACCGTTCGCAGCGCGGCCATCGGGCCCGGCGCCGTCGACCGACTCGAATGTGCTTGTCGCGAAAGAGGATCGCCGTCGATTGCCGAACGGCCCGCGAGATCCGGTGCCGAGATCCTCCGAAGGGCTCAGGGCCGCAAGGAACAGTACGGTCAGCGAGGCGAGCAGCGGCTGCACGATCAATGCCACCCAGCTGCCGACCTCCACCGGCAACTGCACGATCTGCCCGACCGGCGGGTCGTACGGCTTCGGATGCTGCCACCGCACGATCTGCTCGCCGACCTTCGACATGACATAGGCGCCCGCCACCGCGCCGATCAGCAGACCGATTTGCAGCAGCGGCCCGCGCGCGCGACGCCAGCGCCACGCGCCGACCGCGGTGAGCACCCCGAGCACCGCGCCGATGCATACGAAGATCGCCAACGCATCGAACTGATGCACGCTCTCCCCGGTCAGGGTCGCGCCCTTGGCCGGTTCCGCACCGGCGCGCGCCTTGACCACCAGATACTGCTGGGTGGGCGCCACAAAGGCCCACACCACACCGCCCAGCGCACTGAGCACCAACACGCCGACCGCGATCAGCGCCGCGGCCCGCAGCTCGCGGCGCACACCGAGCCGCCACGCCGATCTGGGCGGCGCGATGTGGATATCGCCGTATTCGGCCACCACTAGCGGTGTTCCAGATTCTTGGAGTCCAGGACACCGTGCCGCGAGCACTTCGCCCACCAGCCATCGGGGCTGACCTGCACGATCATCCGACGGCCGCACTGCTCACAGAAGCGCGGCGGTTCCAGTCCGAGCACCGCCGCGGCGGGGACCGGATCATCGAGCCCCGGCACAATGCGTTTGCCGGTGAACGGGTTGTAGCGCTCGTCCATATCCATGACAGTACTCACGGCGCCAGCCTCTTTCGTGATGCTTGCGTACTCAGTGTTTCGGCAGCGGATCAGAGCGTTTCGTTGAGGGCCTTGATCGGCATCTTGAGCTCGCCGAGCAAGTCCAGATCGGCTTCGGCGGGCCGACCGAGGGTGGTCAGGTAATTCCCGACGATGACGGCATTGATGCCGCCGAGAATGCCCTGCTTGGCGCCGAGGTCGCCGAGGGTGATCTCGCGGCCGCCCGCAAAGCGCAGCATGGTGCGCGGCAGTGCGAGCCGGAACGCGGCGACGGCGCGCAGTGCGTCGGCGGCGGGCAGCACCTCGAGGTCGCCGAAGGGGGTACCGGGGCGCGGGTTGAGGAAGTTCAACGGCACCTCGTCCGGTTCGAGCTCGGCCAGATCGGCCGCGAATTCCGCACGCTGTTCCAGGGTTTCGCCCATGCCGAGGATGCCGCCGCAGCAGACCTCCATGCCCGCCTCGCGGACCATGCGCAGGGTGTCCCAGCGCTCCTCCCAGGTGTGCGTGGTGACAACATTCGGGAAGTGCGAACGGGAGGTCTCCAGGTTGTGGTTGTAGCGGTGCACGCCCATGGCGGCCAGCTGGTCGACCTGCTCCTGGGTGAGCATGCCGAGCGAACACGCGACCTGGATGTCGACCTCATTGCGGATGGCCTCGACACCGGCGGCGACCTGCGCCATCAGCCGCTCGTCCGGACCGCGCACCGCGGCGACGATGCAGAATTCGGTGGCGCCGGTCTTGGCGGTCTGCTTGGCGGCCTCGACCAGGCTGGGGATATCGAGCCAGGCGGCGCGCACGGGCGACTGGAACAGGCCCGACTGCGAGCAGAAGTGGCAGTCCTCGGGGCAGCCGCCGGTCTTGAGGCTGATGATGCCCTCGACCTCGACCTCGGGACCGCACCACTTCATGCGCACCTCGTGCGCCAGGGCCAGCAGCTCCTCTAGCCGGTCGTCGCCGAGCCGCAAGACCTCGAGGGTCTGCTCCTGGGTCAGGCCTTCGCCGCGCTCGAGCACCTGCTCGCGGGCGGTCGCCAGAATATCGGTGTGGACGGGTGCCTGGGTCACTGCACGAATCCCTTCGTCCGGCCGAGGTGGCCGTGCAACTTGAACGGTGTTCAGGCTAGGGTAGCGGTAACAGTGAGTCAAAACACGCGCGGCATGAGCGACGGGCCGGCAGGCGGGAACGCCGCAATCGAATACAGCGGAGGAGAACCTCGTGCAACTGCACCGGGCGGACGTGGTCGACGGCGCCATCGCCATTCTCGACCAGTACGGTCTCGCCGACCTGACCATGCGCCGGCTCGCCGGGTCACTCCAGGTCCAGCCGGGCGCGCTGTACTGGCACTTCCCCAATAAACAGGCGCTGCTGGGCGCGGTCGCCGACCGGATACTGGCGCCGATGGAGGATCCCATCGAGGCCGAGGATTGGTCCGGCCAGATCACCGAATTGGCGCATCGGCTGCGCAGTTGTCTGCTCGCATATCGCGATGGGGCCGAATTGGTCTCGGCGACATACGCCTCCCGACTCACCACGAGCAAGGGCCGGGAACGACTCGTGGTGGCCGCGATCCGCGCCGGAATGCCGCGGTCGGAGGCCGAACTCGCGGCGTACACGCTGCTGTACTACGTGCTCGGGCAGACGGTGGACGAACAGTCCAGGATGCAGATGGATTCGGCCGGGGCGCTGACCGAGGACACCTCACCGCTCAACGACACCCCGGACGCGACCGCACGCTTCGACTTCGGGTTGCAGCTTTTCGTCGGCGGTGTGCGTCATCTGCTCGGCTCCCGCGTGCGCTGAGTCCGGCACGTCCGGCGTTCGGCGCATCAGCCCGTCCGGTCTTGCCCGGCGGCCGCACAGACCTGTGCCCCTCATATCAGGTGTGCAGCTGAGATGAGGGGTGCGCAGTGTCGCCTCTGCGGCCCGTTCGGGGGCGACAGGTCCGGACTCAGACGGATGCCGCCGTCGCCTCGAGATCAGAAGTCGCAACGCTCGCCCGACGCCCGGGCAGCGCGAGTGCCACCACCGCGCCCAAGAGCGCAAGTGCCGCACCGACTTCGATCGCCGGGCCGAATCCGGCGGTGAACTCCTCCACCGAGCCGTAGCCACCCGATCCGGCGAAAACCGCTACCGCGACGGCGATTCCGAAGACTCCGCCGAGTTCACGCATCATGCTGTTGGCACCGGCGGCCTTGCCGAGCATCGCGTGTTCCACCGCGCCGACCACCGAACTCTGCGCCGACGGCAGCACCATCGAGGTGCCGACGCCGGAGACGATGAACGGAATCACCAAGGAGCCGTAGGCCATTGCCGGATCGGCGACCATCGCGATCCAGAACATGCCGCCCGCCATCAATCCCAGGCCGGTCACCATCAGCGGCCGCTCCCCGATCCGGTCGGCCAGCGCACCGGCGAGCGGGGCGCAGAAGAACAGCGTGAGAGTCCATGGCAGCAGCCGCAATCCGGCGCCGAGCGGGCCGTAGTGCAGCACCGACTGCAGGAACTGTGCATAGAAGAACACCGCGCCGAACAGGGCGGCGAAGGTCAGAAAGATCGCGGTATTGCCCGCAGCGAAGCCGCGATTCATGAACAGCCGCATCGGAAACATCGGCTCGCGCGCCCGTGCCTCCCAGACCGCGAAGGCGATCAGCAGGGCGATCCCGCCGATCAACGCGATCAACACCTCCGAACTCGACCAGCTCGCGATATTGCCGCGCACCAGGCCCCACACCACACCGAACGCACCACCGGTGACCAGCGCCAATCCGATGCCGTCGAGCGCATTGTCGGGGCCGAAGCCTTCCGGAACCCGAGTCGCCACCAGCGGAATCGCGACCAGCCCGATCGGCACGTTCAGCCAGAAGATCCACTGCCAGGACAACCCCTCCGCGACGGCACCGCCGACCAGCGGACCGCAGGCGACCGCAAGGCCGGTTATGCCCTGCAGCAGACCCATCGCCATGCCCCGCCGCTCCGGCGGAAACGCCGCGCTGACCAGGGCCAGCGCCAGACTCATGATCAATGCCGCGCCGACCCCCTGCGCCACCCGCGCGACGATCAGGGTCGTGACGGAGGTCGATACCGCGCACGCGGCCGAGGCGACGACGAAAATGCCGAGCCCGACCGTGAACATCCGCTTGCGTCCGAAGCGGTCGCCGAGCACGGCCGCGGTCATCAAGAGGACGGCGAAGCTGAGGTTGTATCCGTTGACGGTCCATTCGAGCGTCTCGAGCGACGCCCCGAGGTCGTGGCGAATGGTGCTGAGCGCCGTGCTGACGACCAGGGTGTCCAATGCCGCCATCAGCGAGGCGACCGCGCCGAGTGCGAGCACCCAGCGCTGGGTCACCGCCGAAACAATCGGTGTGCTCACGATGGTCCTTCCTATGGGGTTTCGGCAGGTCCGGTGGTTTCGAACCCGCACAGATACCGACCGGCCCCGGACCGAAACTCATCGACTGCCTTGATTTCGCCGCGGACCGATGAATTCCGGGCGGTTCGGCGGTCGGTATTCGCAAGGACATGTTTCGGGGCACCCGGAAGGACAGCAGATGACCGACAGCGACGAATTCGTGGCCCGCACGACGCCGTATCGGCGCGAATTGCTCGCCCACTGCTATCGGATGCTCGGTTCGGTCGACGACGCCGAGGATCTGGTGCAGGAGACGATGTTGCGGGCCTGGCGCGCCTACGGCGACTTCGAAGGACGTGCTTCGATGCGGACCTGGCTCTACCGGATCGCCACGAACGCCTGTCTCAACGCACTCGAGCACAGCAGTCGACGTGTGCTACCCGCCGGATTGTCCGGCCCGACGGGCGATCCGAGACAGGACGTGCGCTTCGCCCCCGAAATCCCCTGGCTGCAGCCGATGCCGGATGTGCTCATCGCACCCGAGGCATCGGATCCGGCCGCCATTGTCGCGGCCCGTGACGATATGCGGCTGGCGCTCATCGCCGCGTGGCAGTATCTACCGCCGCGCCAGCGCGCGGTGCTGATTTTGCGGGATGTGCTGCACTGGAAGGCCGCCGAGGTCGCGGACCTGATCGGGACCAGTGTGGCGGCGGTCAACAGCATGCTGCAACGCGCCCACGCCACCCTCGATGAACTGGGTCCGGACAAGCCGGTGGCCCAGCCCGACGATCCCGAAATCCGTGCGCTGTTGGACCGATACGCGGCGGCGTTCGAGGCCGCCGACATGGATACGCTCATCACACTGTTGCGGTCGGATGCGGTCTGGGAGATGCCGCCGATGGCCGAATGGTTCCGCGGCGACAGCACGATCGTCGAACTGATCGCAGCGAAGTGCCCATATGCGCCGGGCGAGGCCCGCATGGTGCCGATCGCGGCGAACGGTCAGCCCGGATTCGCGTTCTATCTGCATGGTCATGCGCAGTCACTGCAGGTGCTCACGGTCACACCGGAAGGGATCTCGCAAGTCGTCTCCTACCACGACGCCGCGCTGTTCGAGGCATTCGGCCTGCCCACGTCCTTGGTCGAGACCGCGCCGCGCGAGCCGGTCCTGCCATGACCGACGATCTACTCGAGCGGGCGGTCGCCTATCTGCTGGCGGTCCTGCCCGCTATCGGCCCGGATCTGTCGGCCCCTACACCGTGCCGACTCTGGAATACGCGCATGCTGCTCGCGCACATCGACGAGTCGATCGCCGCATTGCGCGACGGCCTCGCGAACGGTCACGTTCGCCTGACACCTGGCGCACCGGTGGCGACCTGTGCGGGTACCGTACACATTCGCAGTCGCGCCGAAGCCCTGCTCGACGATTGGGCGAACGAGCATCCGGAATCGGTCGTGGTTTTCGACAAACCCGTATCAACCCGCGTCCTCGGCACGGTCGGCGCCCTCGAACTAACAATCCACGCATGGGATCTCACCGCCACCGCCCCAACCGCCCCGCCGATCCCAGATCACCTCGCCCGCGAACTACTCACCGTGGCCCCGAACCTGGTCCCCGCCGCAGACCGCTGGCCCCTCTTCGCTCCCCCGATCGAACCACCGACCACCACCCCAACCGACCGCCTACTCGCCTACCTCGGCCGCCTCCAACCACCCCCCTGACCGCCCCAGATCCACCCCTGTGCAATCCCGCACACTCAGCGAGCGCGTCGCACAAGGTGCAGAGCCTGTTGCCGAATTGGGGTGGTTGGTGGTTGTGGTGTGTCGTGGTCGGGGCAACAGCCTCTGCAACCTATGCGACGCACTCGTCAGATATGCAGCAGACGCAATCACCATCCGATGTCAGCCGACATCGGGCTCCCGAGTGCGGTGCTCAGGCCATCTTGGGAGAGTGGTCGCCGCTGCGCCGAGCGTGGTTGGCCCCTGGGAACCAGCGGTACATAGCGGCCGCGCCCGCGGAAGCGGCTGCGGCCAGGGTGAGTGCCGCGGCGCCGAGAACGGTTGCGGCGCTGATCAAGCCGATTGCGATGGGACCGGTGAACATACCCACGTCGTGGGTCAGGCGCCACGCGCCGAGGAATTCGGCGCGTTGCCCAGGGGGTGCGACATCGGCGCCGACGGTCATGATGATGCCGTTGCTGACGCCATTTGCGAGGCCGAGTAGCACCGCGACACCGGCAAGTTCGAGTGCCGAATTGGTGAGTGGCAGGGCCGCGAAACCCGTGGCGAACAGCAGCATGGACGGGATGCCGGTGGCGCGGCTGCCGTAGCGATCGAGCAGAATGCCGCCCGGGTAGGACAGCAGTACGTCCACTGCACCGGTAACGCCGAAAACCAGGCTCGTGGTGGCGGCACTCACGCCGATATGCGCGGCCCACAGCGGGAGCAGTGCGGTGCGCGCTGCCCGCGCACCGCCCATCAGCAGTGCCGCCACCCCGAGTGTGCCGAGCACCCTGCGGTTTTCGACGATCACCGAGCGCAGTGTGTGGTCGCTGGAGTCCGCGTCATCGCCGTCGGCCGAACGGATGGCGAGCATCGCCCCGCCCGCGAGCACGGTCGTGGCGAACTGCAGCCACAACGCGCCGCTCGGCCCCATCGCGTAGACCAATCCGGCACCGACGAACGGCCCGCAAAAGGATCCCAGCCGCGACGCACCCGCCAACGTCGAGAACGCGCGCCCACGCTCGGCCTGCGGCACCACTGCCACGATGTAGGACTGCCGCGCCAAACCCCATACCGCACTGGCGGTTCCATTGAGCAGCAGGCCCACCGCCAGCACCTCGGGATTCGGCGCGGAGATCGCGCACAGCACCCCGCCGAGCCCGATGCCCGAGCCCAGCGCGATCGCCCAGCGCTCCCCGATCCGCGCGATGATCCGCCCGGCAGGGAGATCGGCCAACACCATGCCCAACCCACTCAGCGCGACGACGATCCCCGCCACCCCGGCCGACGCACCCAGATCCAACGCCCGCAGCGCGTACATCGGTGCCGCGGCACCCGACCCGATGCCGTACAGCACCACCGGCACGAACACCGTCCACACCAACGCCCGCAGGCGAACCGATGGTGTTGCGGCGCGGTCGATGTCGAAAAGCTGCTCACTCACAACGCGAGCGCCGTGCGGCGGGCCAGTTCGTCCTTCGGCTTCGGCCACGAACTTCCACTGCGCAGGGGCGCGGATTCTCGACGATCTGTGGCTGCGCGATCTGCCCGAACGCGTTCGGCGACCACAGTTCGCCGCGATGGACGATCGGGCAGCGGGGCCATCGAATACCGCGCCGACCGACGGCTCGCAGCTCGACGACAGTCCGGCTCGGCGACCGCCGCGCTCACTGGGTGAGGGCCGGTCGGCGGGCGAACCGACTCTCGGGGCGCGAGAGGCCGAAGTGGTCGCGCAGGGTGGTGCCGGTGTATTCGGTCCGGAACAGTCCGCGCTCTTGCAGAATCGGCACCACGGTTTCGGCGAAGACCTCCAGCCCGCCCGGATAGTACGGCGGCATCACGTTGAAACCGTCGGCGGCGCCATTGCGGAACCATTCCTCGATCGTGTCGGCGATCTGCTCCGGAGTACCGGCGAAGACCCGATGCCCACGCGCACCGGCAAGGCGGTGCAGCAGCCCGCGCACGGTGGGCCGTTCCCGCTGCACGATCCCGGCCACCACCTGCCGACGGCTGCGGTCGTTATCGGTGACATCGCCCGCGTCGCTGAACAATTCGAGCGGTACCGGCTCATCCAGCGGCAGATGCCCCAGACGCTGACCTGCGATGCCCTCCAACTGCTTCAGACCGTACTCGGGCACGGTGAGCTCGTTGAACTCCCGCTCGAGTCGTTTGGCCGCCGCCTCGGTATCGCCGATGAACGGGCTGATACCCGGCAGAATCTTGACCTGGTCGGCGTCGCGGCCGAATTCGCCGGCCTTGGCCTTGATATCGGCGTAGAACGCCTGCGCGTCCTCGAGCCGCTGATGCGCGGTGAAGATGGCCTCGGCGTACTTGCCCGCGAATGCCCGGCCGTCATTGGACGCACCCGCCTGCACGAGCACCGGATGCCCCTGTGGGGTGCGCGGCGCATTGAACGGCCCACGCACACTGAGGTATTCGCCGACGAAGTCGATCGGGTGGATTTTGTCCGGATCGGCGTATACGCCCGCCTGCTGGTCGAGCACGATCGCATCGTCTTCCCAGCTGTCCCACAGCGCGACGACCGCGTCGACGAACTCTCTGGCCCGCGCGTACCGGGTCGGGTGATCGGGATGTTTGTCGAGCCCGAAATTGGCCGCGGCGAGGTCGGTTCCGGTGGTGACGATATTCCAGCCCGCCCGGCCGCCGGAGATGTGATCCAGTGTGGAGAACAGCCTGGCCAGGTTGTAGGGCTCGTAGTAGGTGGTGGACGCGGTGGCGATCAGGCCGAGATGGGTTGTGGCCGTGGCGATCGCGGTGAGCAGCGTGATCGGTTCCAGGCCCGATGCCGCGTTGTGCTCGACATTGGTGCGCAGCGCGGGCCCGTCGGCGAAGAACACCGCATCGAGTTTGGCGGCCTCGGCGGTGCGGCCGATCTCCTGGTAGTAGGCGACATCGTAGATCCGGTCGGGTCGGCTCTGCGGATGCCGCCAGGCCGCCTCATGGTGTCCGGAGGGGTAGATGAACGCATTGAGACTGAGTTGGCGGGTCATGAGGCCTTCTTCTCATCGGGTAGGGCCGCGACATCGACGCCGAGGCTGGCCAGCAGCAGTTCGCGCAGGCGGTTGAAGTCCGGATCGATATGGCGGCGTGGACGTTCCAGGTCGATGCGCTGATCGACGGCGATGCGCCCTTCGTCGAGGACGAGCACGCGGTCGGCGAGCAGCACCGCCTCGTCGACATCGTGGGTCACCAGCAGGACGGCAGGCTTATGTCGGGCGCACAGATCCTGTAGCAGCACATGCATTTTGATGCGGGTCAGGGCGTCCAGCGCGCCGAAGGGTTCGTCGGCCAGCAGCAGCTCCGGCTCCCGGACCAGCGAGCGTGCCAGTGCAACGCGCTGCTGCTCACCGCCGGAAAGCTCCTTGGGCCAGGCCCTTTCCCGCCCCGCCAGGCCGACCTCGGCCAGTGCGGTGCGGCCACGCTCGGCGGCGTCGGCACCCTTCAACCCGAGAGTCACATTGTCCAGCACCCGATGCCACGGCAGCAGTCGCGAATCCTGGAACACCACGGCACGTTCCGTGGGCACCCGCAGTTCCCCGGAGCCCGGCACGTCACGATCCAGCTCGGCCAGCGCACGCAACAGGGTGCTCTTGCCCGAACCGCTGCGCCCGAGCAGGGCGACGAATTCACCGCGCGCGATATCGAGGTCGATACCGTGCAGCACCACCCGATCGCCGAAACCCCGGCGCAACGCGCGGGTTCGGACCACGCTCAGTCCGCGATCGTCTGCCGCCATGACAGCGCCCTCCGTTCCGTCGCCCGCACGGCGATATCGCCGAACAGTCCGAGCAGGCCATAGATCACCAGGCCGACGACGATGACATCGATCTGGCCGTAGGTACGCGCCTGCGTCATCAGATAGCCGATGCCGCTGGTGGCATTGACCTGTTCGACCACGACCAGCGCCAGCCAGGAAATGGTGACCGCCAGCCGCAGCCCGGTGAAGAATCCGGGCAATGAACCGGGCAGCGCGATCCGGCGGATAAAGCCCCAGCGCGAAAGCCCCACCGTCGCGGCCAATTCCACATATCTGCTGTCGACGCCGCGCAGTTGCGCGTGGGTATTGATGTAGATCGGAATCGCGACACTGGTCGTAATGACGATGAGCTTCATCTCCTCGCCGATGCCGAACCACACGATGAACAGCGGAATCAGCGCCAGCGTCGGAATCGAGCGTTTGATCTGAATCGGGCCGTCCAGCAGGGCTTCCCCGATCCGGCTCAGCCCGGCGATCAAAGCCAGCACCACACCGATCACGACACCGAGTCCGAGACCCCAGGCGGCCCGCTTCAGGGAGGTGAGCAGATTCGATTGCAGTCTGCCGTCGGCCAGGAGATCACGTGCGGTCTCGGCGACCGTCCACGGCGCGGGCAGCGTCTGCTCATCCAGTGCGCCCGTGGCGGATCCGAGCACCCACGCCGCGATCAGCAGTACGGGTCCGATGGCGATGCCGAATGGGATCGGGCGGCCGGGGCCGAGCCGGGGTCGGGTCTGCCTGCGCCGGGCCAGCACCGGTTCGGGCGTGGTGGGTGAATTTCGACCGATCCGGCCGAGTACGCCGACTTCCAAGGTGGCCATTGCTATTTCGCCTTCGGTTCGAACGACGCGCCGCTTTCGGCGACGGCCTGGGTGATGACGGCGTCGAAGCGCAGATCGAAACCGTCTGCGGCGTGCACCTTCTTGGGCAGCTCACCCGCCTGGTCGATGGCGTCGATGGTGCCTTGCTGGCGATCGACGAGCTGCTGGTCCAGATGCGGGAAGGTGTAGGTGCCCAGCGAGTCGACAATGCGCTTGGCATCGTCGGCACTTACCTTCTGGCTCTCGATGTAATACTTGCGCGCCCACTCGTCCTGGTGGGTATTGGCCCACTGGAAGGCCCGCACGTAGGCGGCGGCCAGCGCCCTGGTGGCAGCCGCCTTGGCCGGATCCGTGACGGTGGCGCGACGCGCGTACAGGTAGGCGAGGCCGCCGTAGATGCCGGTGGTCTCCGAATCCGGAATCAGTGACGCGCCCTGGGTCCGCTGCAGCCGGGTGACATTCGGTTCGATCAGCGGCGCGATATCGACCTGGCCGGTTCGCACCGCGTCCAGAAACTCGGCGAGCTGCAGCCGAATCAGTTGCACATCACTGGGTTTCAGCCCCGCCCTGGCCAACGCTCGCAGTACGGCGGCCTGCTGTGCGGTGCCCTCGGCATAGGCGATCTTCTTACCCTTCAGATCGGCCAGGGTGGTGACGGTCTTGCCCGGCGCGACCGCGAGTTTCAGTGCGCTGGCGCTGGTTTGCGAGGCCGCGACGATCGGCACGTCCTGCCCGGCGACCAGCGCGTGAATCGGCGGGACATCGCCCACGGTCGCGACATCGGCGGCACCCGCCCGGAAGGCCTCCAGAATCGCCGGACCGCCGACGAAGTTGGCGAACTCCACCTTGAACGGCAGCTTGTCGAGCTCACCGGAGAACTGGAGCACCGCCTTCAACCGCTCGGCTTGGTCGCCGACCACGAGTTTGGTGCCCGCGGGGATTTCGGTGGGCAACGGTGCGTTGGCATTGCCGACCGGCTTGTCGTCGCTCGCGCAGCCGGTGAGTCCCAGACTCGCAACGGCCGCCACGGCGAGCAAACTGGCGGTTGTGCGGCCGAGCAGGCCGGTCAGGAGCGTACGTGGTCGAAGCATGCTGGCATTGAAGCAAGACAAAACCGGCGCGAATACGGTTTGTCTTAGCCTGATTCCAACTCCGGAGTCGGGTATCAGGGTGGCGAAGCCGACGAGACCGACTCCCGCACCTGCTGCTGGTACCGCTCGATGAACGGCAGGATCTGCTGGTCGATGATCTGGTTGTAGGCCTCGGGCCGCTGCATCGGATTGGCGTGCCCGGTATTTCGCGGCATGACGACCAGCAGCGAGCCGTCCACCCCGCCGACCCGCTCGATGAGCACCTGATGGGAGTATTCGACATCGACCACCCGATCGTCATCCGAATCCCGGGGACGGATGAACACGATGGCCGGACGTGGTTTGCCAGTGGCGGGATGCGATAGCGCGCGCAGGTCGTTGATCGCACCGCCCGCCACGATCGCCAGGAACTGTGTCTCGATCAGACCGTTGCTGGCCACATCGCGGGAAAAGACCTTCTCGCGCAACACTTCCGCGACCACATCGCGCAACGGCTCGAGCCGGACGCCGGGCAATCCGTTGCGCCCGCGATCGACGAATCGGTCGCGGCGCGCATAGGTTTCGACGGCCAGCCGCAACGTGCGGCTCTCGCGTGCACCGGGGAGCCAGCCCATCCAGCGCACCATATCCTCGCCAGCGCCGCGGCTCTCCGGGCGCACCGCGTTCAAATCCACCGGCGTGCAATCCAGGAGCACCCCCACCAGCCGCCGGTCGCTGCCGAGATGAATATGCCGGGCGACCTCGAGTGCAATGACCCCGCCCATGCTGTGCCCGACCAGCACGATGTTCTTCAGGCCCGACATCTGCGCGGCGCGGATGATCAGCTCGGCGATCACCTTGGTATCAATGCCTTGATTGTCGTATTTGATCGCCCAGACCACGCCCATCTCGCTGAGCGCGGGCAGCGCGGCCGCGGTATTGCTGGCATTCAGACCACCGAGACCGACCATATCGACGACGACGGTGTCCCAATCGCGCTCGTGCGCGGGCGTGGCGATCGGCAGCACCGCGGGTTCGGTGCGCGCGAGCCGATCGCGTTCCGGGGTCACGTCGTACTCCCAGTACTGGGCGAATACGGTCAGCCCAGCGAGCAACACCACGGCGACCCGCAGCAGCGCCTGTCTGGTCCGGCGCAACGTCTGCCATCCGTGCCCGAGACGAGTCTCCCGGAGCCGGGCTTTCCGTCGCGCGTCGTCCCAGTCCGAGACGGTGGACGGGTGCCGATCGTCCAACGGCGACATCTTCCCCAGGGTAGGTACGGTTCGCCGGTACTGCCAGACAACTCAGCGGATCCCGGCGCGTCCTGGAGCGGACCCCGATCGGATCGAACGGTGGAATCCGGTGCCCAGCTTCATCATTGAGCCGCGCCGATCAGGTGGTGCGCTGGCTCGATCAGCGCGTCAGGGCAGTTCGCCGGTCTCGGCGAGTGCGGCGAGCTTGCCCAGTGAGATGCGCCAGCCGAGTTCGTTGTCCTCGAGGGAAACCCCGTCGGGCAGCCCGTCGTGTACGGCACTGATCCGGGTGCCGCCATCGGCGTCGGCGAGGTCGATGGTGATGGTCATCTCGCCGGTCACCGCCGGATCGTCGGTTTCGAATTCGACGACCTCGACCACCTGCGCATCGGGGACCAGCCGCACGAAGCGACCGTGAAAGGTATCGGTCTGCGCGGTGGTCTTGCCGGTATCGGTCGGCTCGTCATAGGTGAGCGAAATCCGAAAGGCCCCGCCCTCGCGCGGATCGAACTCGTGCACCTGGCTGGTCATCCCGGTCGGCACCTGCCAGCGCGCCACCGCGTCGGCATCGAGCAGCAGCCGATAGACGGTCGCGCGCGGCGCTTTCACATGCCGTCCGATCCGAGTGGAAGCCACGGAGCAACGATACTCGAGCCACCGATCCGATCGGTCCCAACGCTCAGCCGAGCGGGGACCACCCCGGAGTGAACCAGCCGGGAGCGGCCGCGACGAAGCGATCGCGATCCCAGCCGCCCGCACCCGCTGGCACCGAACCGACCACGTCGACACCGGTAACCCGGGGCAGATCCGTGCGATTGCATTCGGCGGCCAGATCCGGTTCGGCGGGCCAGGAGCCGATCACCAGACCCGCACAGCGGACTCCAGCCGAAGACAGTGCGCGCGTGGTCAATTCGCTGTGGTTGAGGGTGCCGAGTCCGGCCGCGGCAACGAGCAGCACGGGCGCGTCGAGCTGCTGCGCCAGGTCGAGCAGCGTGAACTCGCCCAAACGGACCAGCAGTCCGCCGGCGCCCTCCACCAATGTCAGGTCGGCATCGGCGAGCGAGTCGATGGCGGCGGCGGTTTCGCTCAATGTCAGCTGCGGCTGCCCGCAGCGGCGCGCGGCGGTATCCGGTGCCAGCGGTTCGGGATAGCGAGCCAGCTCAATGGTTCGCGTAACCCCGGTCAGACGTTCGATTTCGGCGAGATCGCCGGGTTCCCCCGGGCCAACTCCGGTTTGGCCCGGTTTGCACACGGCCACGGTCCGACCGTCGGCCAGGGCGGCCGCGGCAAGTGCGGCAGTCACCACGGTCTTGCCGACCTCCGTCGACGTCCCGGTAACAAAGAGCACGCTCATGCCTGCGCCTCGCTGGCGCTCGCCAGCCTGCGCGTCGCGCACTGTGACACGATTCGCTCGCTCATGCGCCCACCACCTCCAGTCCACGCGCTCGCGCCAGTACCTCGGTGAGAACCGTTGCGATGGTGTCGATTTCAATAGAAGTCAAATTCGCCCGCGCGGTCAGCCGCAATCGCGACGTACCCTCGGGCACCGAAGGCGGACGGAAGCATCCGACATCCAGCCCGCGCTCGCGACAGGCCTGCGCGGCGTCGAATGCGACCTGCGCCTCGCCCAGCACGACCGAGACAACCGCCGAATCCGGTTCCGCCACACCGGCAATGCGCGCGATCTCGGCGGCCCGCTCCAGCACCCGCCCCGCCATCTCGGGTTCGCGACGCAACAATCGCAGCGCCGCCCGCGCCGCGCCGACCGCGGCCGGTGCGAGCCCGGTATCGAAGATGAACGTGCGCGCCGCATCGATCAAATGCGCACGCACGCGCGCGCTGGCCAGGACCACACCACCTTGCGCGGCAAGGGCTTTCGACAGAGTCGCGGTGATCACCAGATCCGGCTCCCCGGCCAGACCGACCTCGTGCACCAGCCCGCGTCCCCCCGTACCACGCACGCCGAGCCCGTGCGCCTCATCCACGATCAACACCGCACCGTTGGCCCTGGTGACCCGGTGCAATTCGGCCAGCGGAGCCAGATCACCGTCGGCACTGAATACCGAATCGGTGAGTACCAGCGCCCGCTCCTCGGTGCGCTCACCGAGCAGCCGCTCGACCGCAGCAATATCGCAGTGCGGGGCAATCGCCACCCGCGACCGCGAGAGTCGGCAGGCGTCCACCAGCGAGGCATGGCTGCCCGCATCGGAGACGACCAGCGCACCCCGCCCGGCGAGCGCGGTCACCACGCCGAGATTGGCCGCGTAACCGGAAGCGAAGACCAAACCGGCTTCGGCGCCGACGAATTCGGCGAGTTCGGTCTCGAGCTGTTCGTGTTCGGCGGTGGTCCCGGTGACGAGCCGGGACCCGGTCGATCCGGCACCCCAGCGTCGCACGGCATCGATCGCGCCCTCGATCACCTCGGGGTGGCGCACCAGCCCGAGGTAATCGTTGGAGGCCAGGTCGATCGACGGCGACTGTGGTGTGCGGGGCCGCAGCTCGCGACGCAACCCAGCGCTCACGCGCTCGGCGGCGCGTTCATCCAACCAGCCCAACGGATCGGTAGTCACAGCTCCGCAGCATACTTGAACACTGTTCAGGCCGCCTGCCCAGGGGCCGGTGCGGTGCCGTTGGGCCCATCGTTGAAGGGTCGCCACCGCCCAACGCTGGCGCGGCATTTCCGCCGGCGGGAGCAGGGCCGAATGCCACGGTGGGCGATGGTCGTCGAAACCGGAAAACACCGGCCAGCAGCGATCAGGCTTGGGCGGCGGCGACCATTGCGGCGGCGATGCGCTCGACGTCCTCGGTCGTGCTGATGAATGGGGGCATGGTGTAGATCAGATCGCGGAAGGGGCGCAACCACACTCCGGCCTCGACGGCCGCGTGAGTGGCCTTGCGCATATCCACCGGATGATCGAGCTGGACGACACCGATCGCGCCGAGCACCCGCACATCCACCACACCGGGCAGCGAAAGAGCCGGAGCCAGACCGGTCTTCAACTCCGATTCGATCCGGGTCACCTCACCGCGCCAATCCCGTTGCAGCAGCAGTTCGATCGAGGCCACCGCGACGGCGCAGGCCAGCGGGTTGCCCATGAAGGTCGGCCCGTGCATCAGCCCGCCATGTCCGGCGCTGATGGTTTCGGCGATGCGGGTGGTGCACAGTGCGGCAGCCAAGGTCAGATAGCCGCCGGTGAGCGCCTTGCCGACGCACATCACATCCGGGCTCACCCCGACGTGATCGGCCGCGAAAAGCGTTCCGGTGCGGCCGAATCCGGTCGCGATCTCGTCGAAGGCCAGCAGCACATCGTATTCATCGCACAGGCGGCGCAGATCGGTCAGATACCGCGGATCGTGCCAGCGCATGCCGCCCGCGCCCTGCACGACCGGTTCCACTATCACGGCGGCGATTTCGTCCGCATGCGCGGCCAACAGTCGCTCGAGTCCGGCCACATATTCCGCCGAGTACTCGCGCGGCGGCACCGGGGCGAAGATCTGCTCGGCGAGCACATCGGTCCACAGCGAATGCATACCGCCCTGCGGATCACACACGCTCATCGGCGTGAAGGTGTCACCGTGGTACCCGCCGCGCCAGGTGAGCAGCCGCCGCTTGTCCGGTCGCCCCGCCGCGCGCCAGTACTGCAGGCACATCTTCACCGCGACCTCGACCGATACCGATCCGGAGTCACACAGGAACACCTTGTCCAGGCCGGCGGGCGTCAGCTCGACGAGCAGTTCGGACAGCCGGGCCGCCGGTGCATGGGTCAGCCCGCCGAACATCACATGGCTCATCCGCTGCGACTGCGCCACCAGCGCGGCATCCAGCACCGGGTGCCGATATCCGTGGATGGCGGCCCACCAGGAGCTCATCCCGTCGACCAATTCCCGGCCATCGGCCAGTGTGAGCCGGGTGCCGCGAGCACCGGAAACCACCAGCGGTTCGGTTGTCGCGGGGAAGCCGCCGTAGGGATGCCAGACATGCTCGGCATCGATGGCGGTGATCTCTTCCTGGGTCAGGGGGATGGCAGCCGACGGAGTCGGCGGGGTGGGTGAACACAAGGGGATGGCAGCCGACGGAGTCGGCGGGGTGGGTGAACTCGGTGCCACAGCAATCCTCGGGGTCGCGCGACGGCCCCGGCCTCCCCGAGGCGCGCTTGAACGGTGTTCAAGTTACCACCCGAGCAGCGTGCGCACGATCCCGCATCGGCGAATTCTGCACCGACCCGACCGGCGCGGCGTATCCTTTGACTCAGTCAAAGATTGGGAAGCCGCCATGACCACCGTTGCCGCCACCGATATCGACGCCGTCCGCGAATTCAACCGCCGCTACACCCGAGTCATCGGCGTGTTGCGCGAGGGCCTGCTCGATAGCGAATACTCACTGACCGAAGTGCGAATCATGTTCGAACTGGCCAACTCCGGCTCCACCGAGGTCGTCACGCTGCGCCGCACGCTCGACCTCGATCCCGGATATCTGAGCCGCATTCTGACCCGCTTCGAGAAGGACCGACTGGTCCAGCGCAACCGCAGCGAGAGCGATGGGCGACGCCAGGAGGTCCGGCTGACCGCGCGCGGCCAGGAGATTTTCGCGGTACTCAACCAGCGCTCGAACAGCGAGGTCGGCCATCTGCTCAATGCGCACGCACCGGCCGAGCGCGCCCGGCTGGTCACCTCCATGCGCACCATCCAGCGCATTCTCGACGGCCAGGGATCGCGTGAGTTGGCGATCCGCGCCCCGCGCCCCGGCGACTACGGCTGGGTGATCCAGCGCAATGCCGCGCTCTACGCGGCCGAATACGGGTGGGACACCAGTTATGAAGCGCTCGTGGCCCGCATCGTCGCCGACTATCTGGACGCACACGACACCCGCCGCGAGCGCGCCTGGATCGCCGAATACGACGGTGAACCGGTGGGCTGTGTGTTCTGCGTGGCAGAGAACGAAACAACGGCCCGGCTGCGGCTGCTGCTGGTGGAGCCGAGCGCCCGCGGACTCGGGGTCGGCTCGGCACTGGTCGACCAGTGTCTGCGATTCGCCACCGAAGTGGGCTACCGCGAGATGGTGCTGTGGACCAATGACGTTCTCACCTCGGCGCGGCACATCTATCAACGCGCGGGTTTCGAACTGGTGGAATCGAATCCGCACCACAGCTTCGGCCACGATCTGGTGGGCCAGACCTGGCGACTGACCTTGCCGACGCGAGAGTGACCGCTAGTCGGCCAGCGCCTCGGGCACCCGCCCCAACCACTGCCGCAGCTCAGCCGACCCACGCTCGCCCAGACTCGTCGCGAGCCTGTGCTCGATCCGACGGATCTGCTCCGCCGCAATGCCGAGCGCCGCGCGCCCCTCGCTGGTCAGCACCACGAGCCGCGCCCGCCGATCGCTCGGATCGACCGTCCGCTCCACATATCCGCACCGCTCCATATGCGCGACCAACTCCCCCATCGACTGCTGAGTCATCCCGGCCTCCTGCGCCAATTCACTGATGCGTGAACCTTCCGGAGCCAGATAGCGGAACACCGCGTAGTGGGCGGGGCGTAGATCGTCGCGCAGTGCGGCCCGCAATTCCCGGTTCAGCTCCCGCTCGAAGGCGTGCGTCGCCTGGCCGAGCAGCTTCAGCAATGTGGTGTGCGGATCAACCATTGACATATTATGAAGGTTACCTTTATATCTGAAAATATGGGAGAAACGCTCACCTTTCGCAACGGACACCGCATCACCTTCATCGCACAAGATGAAGACGAACACGGCCCATACCTGCGCCTGGAACATCAACTGCCCGAGGCGGACCGGCAGGCGGGCCCGCACTGGCACCCCGAACTCAGCGAATCATGGACCGTGCGCCGCGGCCGACTGCGCTTCAGGATCGACGGCACGGAAACCGTTGTCGGCCCGGGCGACTCGCTCACCGCGCCCCCGCGCGTGGTACACGAATTCTGGAGCGAGGCGCCCGATACGGTCTTCGATCACGAGATCCGCCCGCCGCTACGGCACTGGGAGATGTTCCAGCTGTGGCACGCACTGGACGCCGCGGGCAAGACCACCGTCCGGTCCCGAATGCCACGCAACCCGTTGGCCCTGGCATTGCTGTGGGATTACCAGGACGGCTATATCGCGGGCATCCCGGTCCGACCGCAGCGCGCGATACTCGGCGGACTCGCCCGGCTGGCCACCCGAATCGGCTACCGGCGGCGCTACTTGGCAACCGGCCCCGACCTGGACTGACTCGCCCAGCCGCAACCACCCACACGGAGCGCGCTCCGGCTGACGCTAGTGTCGTTGACATGGCTCAGCCCGACGCAGCGACCGGTGAGGTGACACCCCTCGGTGTCTGGCCCGGCACGGCCTACCCCCTCGGCGCGACCTACGACGGCGCCGGAACCAATTTCTCGGTGTTCTCCGAGGTTGCCGACGCGGTCGAACTGTGCCTGATCGCCAGGGACGGCACCGAAACCCGGGTGCCGCTGGAAGAGGTCGACACCTACGTCTGGCATGCGTATCTCCCGACCATCGGACCGGGGCAGCGCTACGGCTTCCGGGTGCACGGACCCTACGATCCCGAGCACGGATTGCGCTGCGATCCAAGCAAATTGCTGCTCGATCCGTACGGTAAGGCCTTCGACGGCGAATTCGACAACGACTCCTCGCTCTACACCTACGGCCAGGATTCGCTGGGGCACACCATGACCGGTGTGGTGATCAACCCGTTCTTCGACTGGGGCGCCGACCGCCCGCCGAATCGTCCCTACCACGAGACGGTCATCTACGAGGCGCACGTCAAGGGCATGACCATGACGCATCCAGATATTCCGGAGGAACTGCGCGGCACCTACGCCGGTATCGCGCACCCGGCGATCGTGGAACATCTGAAGGCCCTCGGCATTACCGCGATCGAACTGATGCCCGTGCACCAATTCCTGCACGACCGCGTCCTTTTGGATCAGGGACTGCGAAACTACTGGGGCTACAACAGTTTCGGCTACCTGGCCCCACACAACGAATACGCCGCCAGCCCGCGCGGCGGTGCCGCGGTCACCGAATTCAAGGCCATGGTGCGGGCCCTGCACGCGGAGGGCATCGAGGTAATCCTCGACGTCGTCTACAACCACACCGGCGAGGGCAATCACCTCGGGCCGACCCTGGCCTTCCGCGGTATCGACAACGCCGCCTACTATCGCCTGATCGATGACGACCCGTCGCACTACATGGATTACACCGGCACCGGCAACAGCCTCAACGTGCGCCACCCGCATACGCTGCAGCTGATCATGGACTCGCTGCGCTATTGGATCCTGGATATGCACGTCGACGGCTTCCGCTTCGATCTGGCCGCCACCTTGGCCAGGGAACTGCACGATGTGGACCGCCTGTCGACGTTCTTCGATCTGGTGCAGCAGGATCCGGTGGTCAGCCAGGTGAAGCTGATCGCGGAGCCGTGGGATGTCGGCGAGGGCGGCTACCAGGTCGGCAATTTCCCGGGCCAGTGGACCGAATGGAACGGCAAGTACCGCGACACCGTTCGCGACTACTGGCGCGGCGAACCGGCCACCCTCGGCGAATTCGCCTCCCGCCTCACCGGATCCTCGGATCTGTACGAGGCCACCGGCCGTCGCCCGAGTGCCAGCATCAACTTCATTACCGCGCACGACGGTTTCACGCTGCGGGACCTGGTGTCCTACAACGAGAAACACAATGAGGCCAATGGCGAGGGCAATCGCGATGGCGAGAGCTACAACCGCTCGTGGAACTGTGGGGTGGAGGGACCGACCGACGATCCGGAGATTCTCGCGTTGCGCGCCGGGCAGAGTCGCAATCTGCTCGCCACGCTGGTACTCAGTCAGGGCACCCCGATGCTCGCGCACGGTGACGAGATGGGCCGAACACAGCAGGGCAATAACAATGTCTACTGCCAGGACTCGCCGCTGGCCTGGATGGATTGGTCACTGATGCGAACGAATTCGGATCTGCTCGAGTTCACCAAGCGAGTGATCGCATTGCGTACAACGCATCCCGTGTTCCGTCGCCGCCGCTTCCTGGCGGGCCGGCCGATCCGTGCCAAAGACCACGCCCGCGATATCGCCTGGCTCACCCCGGCCGGTGCGGAGATGACGCCCGCGGACTGGGACAGCGGATTCGGCAAATCGCTGATGGTGTATCTCAACGGCCTCGGCATCAATGAGCCGGGCCCGCGCGGCGAGCGCATCACCGACGATTCCTTTCTGCTGTGCTTCAACGCGCACCACACCGGCCTCGACTTCGGACTCCCCGGCCCCGATTACGGCGCCGAATGGTCTGTCGCACTGGATTGTTCGGTGCCGGACGGCCGCGCCGAGGCCACCTATCCGGCGGCGAGTGTCATTGCCGTCCCCGCTCGTTGTCTGCTCGTCCTCCATTGCCCCGCATAACCGAAACGCCGATGACCGAGACCCCCAAGATCGAGACGCACACCCATCACACCGATCCCATCTCCCGCGGCCGCGCCAAGGCCCGGCAGACCCCGGTCCGCAGCACCTACCGACTCCAGCTGCGCCCGGACGCGTTGACCTTCACCGATGCCCGCGCGATCGCGGAATACCTACAGCAGCTGGGGATTTCGCATCTGTACCTGTCGCCGATCCTCACCGCGGCGGCCGGATCGACGCACGGCTACGACGTCACCGACCCGACGACGGTCTCGGCGGCTCTGGGCGGCCCGGGCGGACTCAAGGCGCTCGCCGATGAAGTGCGCAGCCGCGGTATGGGTCTGATCGTGGACCTGGTGCCCAACCACGTCGGCGTCGCCGATCCCCGGCAGAACCCATGGTGGTGGGATGTGCTGCGCAACGGCCGCGAATCGAAGTTCGCGCACTTCTTCGATATCGATTGGAGCGCGGGCAACGGCGCGGGCGGGCGCCTGGCGCTGCCCGTACTGCAGAGCGAGAACGATCCGGCCGCGCTGACCGTCGACCGATCCGGTTCGGAACCGATGCTGGCACTGCACGATCTGCGCTTCCCCATCGCGGCGGGCACCGACGGCGACAATGCGCTGCGCATCCACGACAAACAGCACTACCGGCTGGTCAGCTGGAAGGCCGGGCTGTGCACCTACCGACGCTTCTTCGCGGTCAGCAGCCTGGCCGCGATACGTCAGGAGGATCCCGAGGTCTTCGAGATCACCCATCGGGAACTGGCCGCCTGGTGCGAGCACGACCTGATCGACGGCGTCCGGATCGACCATCCGGACGGATTGTCCTATCCCGCCGCGTATCTGGCGCAGCTGCGTCGGCTCATCGGCCCGCACCGGCTACTACTTGTCGAAAAGATCCTCGCCAATCGCGAACCGCTGGACGCCACCCTGCCGGTCGACGGCACCACCGGTTACGACGCCCTGTCCGACTACGGCGGCGTGCTCATCCACCCCGACGGCGAACAGGCGCTGACCGAACTGTCCCGCAAACTCGCCGGACACGGCAGCGATCGCGCCTGGATCGGCGAAACCGAACATCGGATCAAACGCGCGGTGGCGGAGAACATTCTGGCCCCGGAGATCCGCCGGCTGGTCGCGGCGATCAAGCGCGATGCCAGAGCCGAGAGCTTCGACACCATGGCATTGACCAACGCCACCATCGAGGTGCTGGCCTTCATGCCGGTCTATCGGGTGGATTACGCACCGCTCGCGGGGATGACCGGCGCGGTGGTCGCCGAGGTGGAGAAGCGCAATAGCGAACTGACGGTGCCGCTGAGCGTGCTGGTGGCCGCGCTGGCCACCGATGGCGAGGCGGCCGTGCGGTTCAGCCAGGTCTGCGGCGCGATCACCGCCAAGGCCGTCGAGGACACCATGTTCTATCAGGCGGCGCGACTGGTCTCCCTACAGGAGGTGGGCGGCAACCCGGCACGATTCGGCCACTCGCTCAACGAATTCCACCTCTCCAATAGCGAACGCGCGCAGCGTTGGCCCGCCACCATGACCACGCTGTCCACCCACGACACCAAGCGCGGCGAGGATGTGCGGGCCCGGATCGGGGTGCTGTCCCAGGCCGCGGAGACCTGGGCGCGCGCCGTCGAATCCTGGCAGGACATCGCCCCGGGCCCCGACGGCGCGACCACGCTGTTCCTATTGCAGAACATGTTCGGCATCTGGCCCGCCGACGGCCGCCCCGCATCCTCGGTGGCCGGACTGCGCGAGCGACTGCATCTGTTCGCGGAGAAGGCCATTCGCGAGGCCGGAGTCCATACCTCCTGGGAGGAACCGGATGCCGAATTCGAGACAAAGGTGCACGCCTGGCTGGACGCGGTGATCGACGGACCCGTCGGCTCCGAAATCGGCGATCTGGTACACGAACTCGCGCCACACGCCTGGTCGGATTCGCTGTCGCAGAAGCTGCTGCAACTGTGCGGGCCCGGGATCCCCGATATCTATCAGGGCTGCGAGCTGTGGGAGGACTCCCTCGTCGATCCGGACAACCGGCGTCCGGTCGACTTTGCGGCGCGCGCGGGCCTGCTGCAATCGCTCACCGGCACACCGGCATTGGACACCACGGGTGCGGCGAAGATGTGGATAGTCGCCTATGCGCTGTGGCTGCGCCGCGAACGTCCGGACTGCTTCGTCGGCGGCACCTATCTGCCGCTGTTCGCCACCGGCGAGCAGGAGAGCAGACTGGTCGCCTACGCACGCGGCCGGGTCGGTGAGATGCCCGAGGTGGTCGTCGCCGCCACCCGGCACAGCCTAGCGCTGGCCGAAACCGGCTGGGGCGATACCACCTTGGAGCTGCCGCAGGGCAGCTGGACCGACCGGCTGACCGGCCACACCTTCCAGGGCCGGGCCCGATTGGAGAAACTGTTCGCCCGACTGCCCGTGGCGCTACTGGTGCGCTGAGGCCTCCTCCGGCGCGATCGTGGTGACCGGGCCGGTCTTCTCGATCAGCATCTCGGGCACCATCCCGTCGTGCTCGCGCAGCCAGCGCCGCAGATTCACGGGCCGATAGTCGTCGGCGTCGTGCACGGTGGAGGCCAGGCGCACGCTCCGGTCCCCGTTGCTGTAGAGCCGCCGCCAGGAATCCCAATAGAACCGCGGGTTCCTCGGCTGGCGAATGGTGCGCAGCACATTGAGGATTCGGTATCCGATGCTCAGCGAACCGTGCAGCTCCATATGGTTGTCCTCGGCTCGGCAGCGCTCTGCCAGACCCTCCAGCCGCTCCCGGTCGAAGACCAGCCCGACGGCTTCCGCCTCACCCACCATCCAGCGCAGCGTGATGTCGGACAGCCCGCACTGCTGGTAACCGCCACCGATATCGCTGTGCACGCCCTCGAACCACACCTGCTTGACGCGGTCGTAGTCGTGGGAGTACTTCACATCCGGCTCGATCGGCACCTCCCAGAGGCACGGTTCGAAATTGCGGCGCCGCTCATCGAGGGCGAGGGCCTGACGCGCGCAGTAGACATTGCGCCCGAGCCTCACATCGTGGAATCGGTGCCGCAGCGAGGTCAGTCCGGGCACGCCGAGCGCGCCGACGGTATCGAAGACCCCGATGAAGTCGATCTTGGCGGGGCCGTCCCAGCAGTTCGCCTTGCGGAAGTCGATCCACTCCTGCGGCTCCTTGGGATCCGGATTCTGCGGTGTTCGCTGCGGCGCGGGTTGATGGTGAATCCGCAAGGCCTCCGGGTACTTTCCGTCGATCATGGCATCCGGTGTCATGATCCCGATGCGGCCGATCAGACCGGCCAGGCTACGTGCGGTGAACGCGCCACGGCTGAAACCGAAGATGTAGATCTCATCGCCCGGTTGCCAGTTCAATGCCAGATGCCAGTATGCCGAGGACAGATTCGCCTCGAGTCCGAGTCCGAATGCGCCGCCCATCAGGCGGTCGGCCAGGAAGCCGCGGGCGCCCGGCCCGGAAACATAGCTGACCCACTGCTGGATCGGCTCCCCCGACGGTCCCGGCGCCTCGTACCGGATCGTCTGCGCGATCTTGATGATATTCGATACCGTGCTGCTCGATTCGGCCTTCCAAGTGCCGTCGCAGCAGACCACCAGTCGTTTCATAGGTAAAAATCCTCCGCCCCGAATACCGTCGAAACCTGCGTACTCGACTACCCGAATCATCGGCGGCCCAAGCGGAGACGTTAATGAAAACCTCACCTTTCAATTGAAAGGACGGGTATCGGAGGGATTTTCGCGAGTACCCTGGCGCGGCTACAACCAGGTGGGGTCGCCGAAGACCGCACCCGAATCGTCGACCTCGGGTGAGAAGGCGTAGACATAGGCGAATTGCCGCAGAGTAACCGGACCGGTGCAGGAATCGACCTTGATGTGGAAGTCCCGGACCACCGTCTGGATGAGCGTGCCGGGGATCATCTCCTTCTCCGCCAGCGGAACCTCCGCGATCTCACCCGCGTTGAGGTTCAACGTGACCACCGGGTTGGGATTGACCAAGATGGGGACGTCCAACCCGCCACCGTCACTGATCTCGGTCCCGCTCATCCCGTTCCCGCTGATCTCGTTCCCGTTACTCCCGTGCCCGTTGCTCCCGTGCCCATTCCAGTTGGCCCAGTTGGGCACGTTCGGCCTGTTGGGCCCGTTCGGTGTGATCGGCGTGATCGGCACGTTCTGCGTGATGGGCACAATGGGCACATTCGGCGCGTTCGGCGCAGTCGGCATGTTCGGCACATTTGGCGCAGTCGGCATGTTCGGCACATTCGGCTCGTTCCGCGCGATCGGCGCAATCGGTGTGGTCGACACGTTCGGCGGGATCGGCAGGCTCGGCGGGATCGGCAGGCTCGGTGGGATCGGCAGGGTCGGCGTGATCGGCACGCTCGGGTGGGTCGGCGTGATCGGCACGCTCGGGTGGGTCGGCGTGATCGGCACGCTCGGGTGGGTCAGCGTGATCGGCACGCTCGGCAGGGTCGGCAGGGTCGGCGTGATCGGCACGCTCGGCAGGGTCGGCGTGATCGGCAGGCTCGGCAGGGTCGGCGTGATCGGCAGGCTCGGCGTGGTCGGCGTGGTCGTGTCGGTCTGGTTGTTCCAGGGCAGAGGTATAGGGATGATGAGGTCGGGTGTCGCGCCGAGGGTGCCCGTACCGATCGTCACCGCACAGCCGACGTGGTAGCCAACCTTCAGCCTGCCCACTGCCGCCGCATCGACCTGACCGTAGACAGTGGTGGTGACCAGCGCCTCCCGAGTAGTTCCCACCTGATTCAGCGGCGCGATCCGGTTGATGGTCTCGTCCCTGCTGCCCACCATGATGTTTCCGCCGATCGGCGAGGCGAAGGTCTTCTCGTGCGGCGCCATCGAGACGACCTCGGCCGGTGCGGACGCCATCGACGACATTGCGGCGATGAAGACGCTGCCGCCCACCAGCGCTATCTCCGTCAACTTCGAGGGCATAACCGCACTGTAGTAGCACACGGCTATGGAAATAGGCTGTGACACGGCTCTGCATCCGATCGAACATCGTCGTCGCCAACGGCTACGGTGGGCAGATGCTCCATGGAAGAGAAGCCGAACAAGCACAGATCGATCGGCTTCTCGACCAGGCACGGGCGGGCCGCAGTGGGGCGCTGGTGCTGCGTGGGGAGCCGGGGATCGGCAAGACGGCGCTCTTGGATTATGCGGCGGCGCAGGGGATCACCTCGGTGCGCAGTGCCGGGATCGAGTCCGAGGCGGAGTTGCCGTTCGCGGGGCTGCATCTGCTGATCAAGCCGGGGATGGCGCTGGTCGACGGGCTGCCCGCACCGCAGCGCGATGCGCTGCGCGGGGCATTCGGGCTAGCACACCATGATCCGGCGGATCGGATGCTGATCGGGTTGGCGGTGTTATCCCTGCTGGCCGAGGAGGAGGGGCCGCTGCTGTGTCTGATCGATGACGCGCACTGGCTGGATCGGGCGACGGCGGACACGCTGCTGTTCGCGGCGCGGCGCCTCGATGCCGAGGGGGTGGTGATCATCTTCGCGACGCGGACCGGCGACCAGGATTTTCCCGCACCCGGACTGCCCGAACTCGTGCTGACCGGTTTGCCGCAGGAGTCGGCCGCCGCACTGGTGGACAGCCGCGCTCCGGAGCTGACACCCGCCATGCGCTATCGACTGCTCGCCGAGGCGGGCGGTAATCCACTCGCGCTGCAAGAGCTGCCCGCCGTATTGGCCGCCGAGGCAACGGGATCGGGCCATACCAGCGGGCCGAATCCGCTGCCGTTGACACAGCGACTCCAGGTCGCCTTCCACGGCCAGGTGACCAGACTCCCCGCCGCCACCCGGACATTGCTGCTGGTGGCCGCCGCCGCGGGCACAGACGATCTGACCACGATGCTGCGCGCCGCCGACGGACTCGGCGCACGGCTGCCGGACCTGCAACCCGCCGCCGACGCCGGACTCGTCCACAGCGACGGACAGACCATGCGGTTCCGTCATCCGCTGCTGCGCTCGGCCGTCTACCAGGGTGCGGCACTGACCCAACGCCTCACCGCCCACGCCGCCCTGGCCGCCGCACTGACCGAACCCGAGAACGCCGACCTGCGCGCCTGGCATCTGGCCTCGGCAGCGACCGGACCGGACGAAACCACCGCCGCCGCCCTCGAGGACACCGCCGATCGCGCCCGCCGCCGCAGCGGCTACTCGGGCGCCGTCGCCGCCTACGAGCGCGCGGCGGGTTTGAGCACCGATGCGGCGGCCCGCGTCCGCCGATTGGTATCGGCCGCCGAAACCGCCGGTGAGGCCGGACAATTGGACCGCGCCAGCCGCTTGGCCGAACGCGCGGCCACCCAGACCACCGACCCACTGCTCTGCGCCCGACTGGACCTGGTCCGGGCCACTGCGGAATTCGGTGCGGGCAAACCACTTTCGGCACATCGGCTGCTACTGACCGGCACCGATCTGGTACGCACCGACGATCCGGCACGCGCCGCCCGCATCCTCATGCAGGCGGTGCATACGGCCTGGTACCTCGGCGCACCGGAACTCGCGGAGGTGGCCCAGCACATCAATGCGCTGCCCCTGCCCGAATCCGAGTCGATGACCCCCATCGCCCGCTACACGGTCGCCGGCATCGATGGCCGATTCACCGTCGACCTCCGCGAAGCGGCCGCCGCGGCCCGGCGCAACGGTGCGGACAGCCCACGCGATCTGGTGCAGATGTGCGGCATCGGGATGGTCGTCGGCCAAGATGAACAGGCCGCGGAACTGGCCAAAACCCTCATCGCCGAATGCCGCGACCAGGGTCGCATCGCCCTGCTGCCGACGCTGCTATTCTTCCGCGCCGAGACCGAACTGTTCCTCGGCCGTCCCCGCGAGGGCCGCATCGCCGCGACCGAGGGCCTGCGGATCGCCCAGGACATCGGACAGCGGCACTGGATCAGCCAGATGTCGAGCTATCTGGCCTATCTGGCCGCCATCGAAGGTCGCGAACAGGACTGCCGAGAATTGGTCGACCGAGCACTCGCCGAAGAACTCGGCGGCGCCACCGCACCCGGCGCACCATGGACACTGGCGGCGCTCGGCGTACTCGATCTCGGCCAAGGCAAGGTCGACAGCGCACTCTCGCGACTGGAACTGCTCACCGTGGAACCCGCCCGCCACCACGTGATCGGTCTGCGCGCTCTGCCCGACCTGATCGAGGCGGCGGTGCGCCTCGGCAGCCCCGAGCGCGCCGGTGACGCGCTGCAGCGACTGAAGAACTGGGCCAAGGCGTCGCGACAAGAGTGGATTGCCGCCCTGGTCCAGCGGTGTATGGCATTGGTAGCGCCGGAAGCCAAGGCGGAGAAGCACTTTCAAGCCGCGCTCGAGCAGGGCGGTCGCCCCTTCGAACAGGCGCGAACCCAATTGCTCTTCGGCGAATGGCTACGCCGCAGCCGCCGAAAGACCGAGGCGCGCAACCAACTCCAACCCGCCCTGGAAACCTTCGACCGCCTCGACGCCGCCCCCTGGGCCGCGCGCGCCCGCACCGAACTCGCCGCCCTCGGCGTCGGCACCGCCACCCGCCCGACCACCGGCATCCTGGCCCGCCTGACCCCGCAGGAACTCCAGATCGTCCGCCTCGCCGCCCAGGGCATGTCCAACCGAGATATCGCCGCCCAACTCTTCCTAAGCCCCCGCACCATAGGCCACCACCTCTACAAGGCCTACCCCAAACTAGGCGTCCTCTCCCGCACCGAACTCACCAACCTCCCCCTACACACCGCCTAACCCACACCCTCGGGGCACCAACCCACTGGACAAGCGATCACCATGCACTCACGCAGGTAAACGCCGAGAGCACCCCTGCACCAGCGCATTCTCGCGGGGTGGGAGGGGCTTTGGGGGTGGGCCGTGCTTGGTTGTTCGGTGGTTGCCCGAGATTTCTCGCCGCGCCCACATCCACGCCCGCACGCCCGTCGGGCAACCCGAACGCTCAGCGCGCAGACCACCGTGCTCGATCTGGGATATTCGATGTTCGCCCGAGATTTCTCCCTGCGCCGACACCCCGAACTCCCCGGCACTCCAAACGCTCAGCGTGCGGATGACCATGCTCTGTCTGGGACGTCCGATGCTTGCCCAAGATCTTTCCCCGGCGCCCACACCCTCGCCCCCATGCCCGCCCGGCACCCCGAACGCTCAGCGCGCGGACGACCATGTTCGGTCTGGGACGTAAGAGTGCTCGCCCGAGATTTCTCCCCCGCCCACACCCCCGCGCCTACACACCCCCGGCACCCCCTGAACCCCCGGCACCCCGAACGCTCAGTGCCCGCGCTCACCCCGGTCTCGCGCTCCAACCTGCCCGATGACCCAGCGGCCAGCACCGACCGCGGCCGCGGCCAGCACCGCAACCTGGAGCGATCCCGTGATCAGGGCGAGTACGAGGCAGACGACCAAGCCGAGGGCGAGTGCCTCGAGCTTGTACATCGGCCATGCGCTGCCCGCGATTTCCACCGCCGGGGGGCGGGTCGAGGGGTGAACCACTGCCATGGCGTCAGGCTACACGGATGCGGAAGTTCGGGCCACCTAACATTGGGGCGGGAACACTGCCGCGTCCGGCGGTGTTGTCGGTGTCATGCCATTGACAGGTGAATACGCACCGAGCACCTCCGACTGGGCTCGTGAGCAGGCCGAACAGATCGAGAACTCCGGCGGCGCGGAGGGCACGACGTTGCAGGGCACGCCCGTCATCGTGCTGACCAGCAGGGGCGCGAAGACCGGCCTGCTGCGCAAGACCGCACTGATGCGGGTCGAGCACGACGGCGAGTACGCGATCGTCGCCTCGCTGGGCGGCGCGCCGAAGCATCCCGTCTGGTACTGGAACATCAAGGCCGAGCCGCATGTCGAGCTGCGCGACGGGGCCGTGAACAAGGACTACACCGCACGCGAGGTCTTCGGCGAGGAGAAGGCGCTGTGGTGGGAGCGGGCGGTCGAGGTCTGGCCCGATTACGCGAACTATCAGACCAAGACGACCCGCGAAATCCCGGTTTTCGTCCTGACGCCTCGGTAGATCCGACCCGGCTAGCGGCCAGGAAACCGACCGTTTGCCCTCCTCAGACGCCCACCCGCCGCGCCCGGCCGACGCGGCGGGTGGCAGCATGTTTCGGGTGTCCAATCCGCTTGAACTCCTCGACGACCAGTCCACTTCTCGTCCCACGCTGAGCGCGGACGAGATCGACGCCGCCGCCAAGCGAATTGCCGACATTATCGAGCCGACCCCGCTGCAGCACAGCCCACGGCTTTCCGCGCTGACCGGCGCGCAGGTCTACCTCAAGCGCGAGGACCTGACGGCCGTGCGTTCCTATAAGCTGCGCGGCGCCTACAACCTGATCGTCCAGCTCACCGAGTCCGAGCGGGCCGCGGGCGTGGTCGCGGCCAGCGCGGGCAATCACGCCCAGGGCGTGGCCTTCGCCTGCAATGCGATGGGTATCAAGGGCCGTATCTACGTGCCGACCACCACACCGAAGCAGAAGCGCGACCGCATCCGGGTGCACGGCGGCGATTACGTCGAACTGATCGCGGTCGGGGAAACCTATGACGCCGCCGCGGCGGCCGCCGCCGAGGATGTCGAGCGCACCGGCGCCACCATGGTGCCGCCGTTCGACGATCCGCGCACCGCGGCCGGACAGGGCACCATCGCCCCGGAGATCCTGGAGCAGCTCGGCGGCCGAACCCCTGATCTGGTAGTAATCCCGGTCGGCGGCGGCGGCTGCCTGGCGGGCATCGGCACCTATCTGCGCGAGCGCTCGCCGAGCACCGGCATCCTCGGCGCCGAACCGGCGGGCGCGGCCTCGATGACCGCCGCACTGGTCGCGGGCGGCCCGGTGACACTGCCGGAGATCGATCCGTTCGTCGACGGCGCCGCGGTGCGCCGGGTCGGCCAGCTGCCCTATACGGCGATTTCCGCATTCGGCGGCCGGGTGGTCTCACACGGGTCGCTGCCCTTGCTGACCGCGACCGAATCACCGAGGGGTGCTGGCGCTTTCCAGATGATGCACATCGACGAGGGCGCACTCTGCACGACGATGCTCGAGCTCTACCAGAACGAGGGCATCATCGCCGAACCCGCGGGCGCGCTGTCGGTGGCGGCGCTGGCCGAAATCGAGGTCGAGCCGGGTTCCACGGTGGTGTGCCTGGTCTCCGGCGGCAATAACGATGTGTCGCGCTACGGCGAGATCATCGAGCGCTCGCTGGTCCATCGCGGCCTGAAACACTATTTCCTGGTGGACTTTCCGCAGGAGCCGGGCGCATTGCGGCGGTTCCTCAATGAGGTGCTCGGCCCCGATGACGACATCACCCTGTTCGAGTACGTCAAGCGCAACAACCGGGAGACCGGTGCCGCGCTGGTCGGCATCGAACTCGGCGCACCGGACGGACTCGGCCCCCTGCTGGAGCGCATGGACGATTCGCCGATCCAGTGCGAACGGCTCGAGCCGGATTCACCGGCCTACCGCTACCTCACCTGAGCAACCACCAGCAGCACGAATACGAACCGGCCGCATGGACATTGGTCCCCGCGGCCGGTTTCGCATTCCCCGACTACGCCGCCTTGGGCGTCTCCACCACGGCGGTGGCCCGCCGGGTCGTGCGCAGGCCCGCCATGACCATCGGCAACAGCCATGCGGCCGAGGTCTGATCGAAACTCAGCTGCCCCGCCGAAAGCCGGTTGTGCACGAACCCGACCGACAGCCCGAGGCGCGGCTCGGCCCAGCCGAAGGACCCGCCTAGGCCGATATGGCCGAAGCCGCCGCGCGCGCCGGGCATCGGCAGCGAGTGGTAACCCAAATGCCAGAGCATCGGCGCGTAGAACAATGTGTGGTCGAGACGGAAGGTCCGAATCTGGCTCAGCGCCTTGATGGTTCGCGGTGACAGGTACTGAACACCGTCGGCCACACCGCCATTGGCCAGCGCACCGTACATGGTGGCCAATGCGGGGGCGGTGCACACACCGTTGCCCGCACCGAGTTCGGTATCGAGGATGGGCGGCAGCTCACCCTCCAGAATGGTCTCCAGCCCGGGCAGGAACAGACACCGGGCGGCCGCGCCGAGCGCACCGGGCAGACCATAGCTGCGGCCCAAAACCTTTGTGCTGATCGGCTTTCCGATCAGACTCAGCTGGGTACCCGCCAGCGGCGCATAGGTCGTCGTCGCGTGCGCGGGCGGCTTGCCGAGGTGGATGCCGTCGATGCCGAGCGGATCGGCGACCTCGGTGCGGAACAACTCGCCCATCCCGTAGCCGGTGACGGCGCGGGCCAGTCCGGCGAGCAGCCAGCCGAAGGTGAGCGCGTGATAGGCCGGAATGCCGAGCAGGTGGTCGGGTTTCGCGGCGGCGAGGCGTTCCTCCATCAGCTGGTGGTCGAGCACGTCCTCGAGTCCGGCGGCGATCGGGTTGAGACCACCGAGTCCGGCACTGTGGGTCATGACCTGACGAATGGTGATGTCGCCCTTGCCGTTCTGGCCGAACTCCGGCCAGTACTCGGCCATCGGGGCCGCGTAGTCGAGCAGACCGCGATCGGCCAGTCGGTGGATGACCGTGGCGGTGACACCCTTGGTCGCGGAGAAGACGATCGACCCGGTGTCCTGGGTCCAGGGCCTATCGCCCGCACTGCCGGTCCAGATGTCGACCAGCGGCTCGCCGCGCAGATGCACGGCCAGTGCGCCGCCCGCCCCCTGGCGGTGCCCGAAGACCTTCGCGAATGCGCGTGCCAATGGTGCGAATTCGGCGGTGGCGCTGCCACCGACCCCATCGGGGAGATCTGCTAGGCCCCCGGGTGCAGCCACGTTGCTCATACACCAACGGTAATGGCGCCGAACGGCCTCGGCAATGATCCTGTCTCGGACAGTTAATTCAGCGATTTTCCGGTAATCGCACTGCGGGCACGGGGTTTCGCTATCCGGTCTCGAGTATCGCGAACGAGTGGCCCGGAATCTCCGTCGCGGCAATGCCTTCGGTCGCCGGCTCCCACGACAACAGGGAATAACCGGCAATGGGCACGGTGACCTGGTCTTCGGCGAAATTGCACAGCAAGGTCAACGGGCCGCGGCGGACCGCGATCCAGCGGGCGTTCTCGTCATAGTCGACGGATACGCGGGTCAGCCATGGGTCGGTGATCTCGGCTCGTTCGCGCCGCAAATCGATCAGCTTTCGATAGCAGGAAACTAGCCGAGCATGCCGATCCCGCGCCGGCTCGGACCAGTCGAGCTTCGAACGCAGGAACGTTTCGGGGTCCTGCGGGTCCGGTACTTCGTCGGTGTCCCAGCCATGTTCGGCGAATTCGGCCTTGCGCCCGCGCGCGGTGGCCGCCCCGAGCACCGGATCGGTGTGCGAGGTGAAGTACTGGAACGGGGTGCGCGCGCCCCATTCCTCTCCCATGAACAGCATGGGCGTGTACGCCGAGAACAGCACAAGGGCGGCCTTGATCGCGAGCTGGCCGTCGGTGAGATAGGCGCTCGGGCGGTCTCCGAGCGCGCGGTTGCCGATCTGATCGTGGGTGCAGGTGTAGGCCAATAGCGCACTCGCCGGGACCAGCCGGGTATCGATGGGGCGGCCGTGGATTCGGCCGCGGAAGCTGGAATACGTTCCAGCGTGGAAGAAGCCGTGCGTCAATGTGTGTGCCAGACAGCGCAGCGTGCCGAAATCGGCATAGTAGCCCTGGCGTTCACCCGAGACCGCCGTATGCACGGCGTGGTGCAGGTCGTCGTTCCACTGGCCGGTCAGCCCGTAGCCGCCCGCCGCACGCGGGGTGATGAGTCGTGGATCATTGAGGTCGCTCTCCGCGATCAGCGACAGCGGCCTGCGCACGTGTGCGGCAAGGCATTCGGTCTCGGTGGCCAGCTCGGCCAGTATGTGGGTCGCGGTGCGGTCGACCAGCGCGTGCACCGCATCCAGCCGCAGTGCATCGATGTGGAAGTCGCGCAGCCAGCGCAGTGCGTTATCGATAATGAAGCGGCGCACCGGATCCGAGGCCGGTCCATCCAGATTGAGACTCTGCCCCCAAGTGTTGCGGCCCTCGGTCAGATAGGGCGCAAAGCGGGGCAGGTAGTTGCCGGACGGGCCGAGATGGTTATAGACGACATCGAGTGCGACCGCCAAACCCCTTGTGTGACAGGCGTTCACGAAGCGCTGCAACCCATCCGGGCCGCCATAGGGCTCGTGCACCGCATACCAGAGCACGCCGTCGTAGCCCCAGTTGTGGATGCCGTCGAAGGCATTGACCGGCATCAACTCGACCATGGTGACACCGAGTTCGACGAGGTGGTCGAGGCGTTCGATGGCGGCGTCGAAGGTGCCATCGGGGGTGAAGGTGCCCAGATGCAGTTCGTAGACGATCGCGCCCGCCAGCGGGCGGCCGGTCCAGCCCGCATCGGTCCACCCGGCCGGATCGAGAGTGTGCACCGCCGAGCGGCCGTGCACGCCGTCGGGCTGTCTGGCCGAGCGCGGATCCGGCAGGACGGTCGGATCGTCGTCGAGCAGGTAGCCGTAGCGCGCGCCGGACCCGGCGGGGATCTCGGCCCGCCACCAGCTGTCGGCGGACCTCGTCATCGGATGCACGCTGCCGTCGACCTCGACCCGCACCCGTTCCGGTCGCGGGGCCCACACCTCGAACAACGTCACCGAGCCAGCATCGCATGCCGCCCGCCGTGCGGCCCGCTGACATCGGCCGCACAGCTGACCATTGCCGGCGCCGCGACCCCCTGACACAGTGAAGGAGTGGGAATCTACAGCGATCAGGTCGTACCGCGCCTGGTGAATCTGGCCTGCGGAGCCAAATTCAACAATCCGCAGCGCAAGCGCGCCTGCGCCGGACTGCACGGGCGGGTGATGGAGATCGGCTTCGGTTCCGGGCTGAATATCCCGTTCTATCCGGCAAGCGTCGAGTCGGTCAGCGCGGTCGAACCCGCTGACCTCGGGTGGCAACTGGCGGGCAAGCGGCTCGCGAAGGCCACCGTGCCGGTCGAACGCGCCGGACTCGACGGCCAATCGTTGCCGTTTGCCAATAAGAGCTTCGACTCCGCCCTCTCCACCTGGACGATGTGCACGATTCCGGATATCGCGGCCGCGCTGGCCGAGGTGCGCCGGGTGCTCGTCCCCGGCGGAACCCTGCACTTCGTCGAACACGGGCTGGCCCCGAATCCGAGCGTCCAGGTGTGGCAGCACCGGCTGAATCCGATCCAGAAGGCCATTGCGGGCGGCTGCAATCTCGACCGGAATATCCGCGGCATAGTCGAGGATGCCGGATTCGAGATCCGCGACCTCGACGAGTTCTACGCCGACGGAGCCAAGTTCATCGCCGCACTCTCGTTGGGTGTGGCGGTCTCGCCGTAGCCCAACCGCCTCTCCCTCGATGCAGTGGCCGGAGCCTCGAGCACGATCGCGCTCTCCGCCGGCGCACCACTGGTCACCTTCGCCTACTTCGGCGCGCTACTGGCCCGCACGACCGGCATCGCGGAGGGCCGAAATCAGCGCCTGAACACGAACCGCCGCAACACCTCTCGATGACGCATGCCCGAACCCTGCACGCGGGCCCGGGCATTCGGCTGTTACAGGTGTGAGCTAACCCGCGAGGCAGCCGGGGCCGAGCAGGGCCTTGAGGTCGCCCATCAGCGCCGAGGACGGCGAAACGCGCAGGCTGTCGGCCAATTTCCACAGCGACGTATTGTCGCGGGCGCCCACATGGCGGATGTGGACGTCGGCGGTGCCCGGATGTCTCGACAGGATGCGCTTGAGTTCGCCGATCTTGTCGGGTGTGCACAGGCGCGTCGGCATGACCACCGCGAGCGGCTTGGCCACACCGATCGAGGACAGGTCGGGGACGGCGAGATCGTTGGCGATCAATGAGATTCGATCGTCACGCACCGACACCCTGGCCTTCACCAGGACGACCGCATCCTCCACCACATCCGCGCCGTACACCGAATAGGCCTGCGGGAAGAACAGCACCTCGATACCACCGGTCAGATCCTCGATCTGCGCCGAGGCCCAGGCCAGGCCGTTCTTATTGATGCGGCGGTTGACCGAGGCGAGGATGCCGCCGATGGTCACCTGGGCGCCGTCCTTGATATCGCCCTCGAGAATGGCCGGAATCGGCGTATCCGCCTGTGCCGCGAGCACATGTTCGACGCCGTTGAGCGGATGCCCCGACACGTACAGGCCGAGCATTTCGCGCTCGAGCGCCAGCTTGTGCTTGGTCTCCCACTCATCGTCGGGCACCTTGACATTGAAGACCGAGGCCACCGAGTCGTCGCCATCGTCCAGCCCGCCGAACAGGTCGAACTGGCCGATTGCCTCGGCCTTCTTAGTGGACATCACCGCATCGATGGCATCGGAGTGGATCAGCAGCAGACCCTTGCGCGGATGTCCGAGCGAATCGAATCCGCCTGCCTTGATGAGGGATTCGGTGACCTTCTTGGTGCAGGCAATGGCGTCGATCTTGTTCAGATAGTCGGAGAAGTCGGTGAACTTCGACTTGTCCTTGCGCGCCTGGAGGATCGAGGTGACGACGTTTGCGCCGACATTGCGCACCGCGCCGAGACCGAACCGGATGTCCTTGCCCACCGAGGCGAAGTTCAGCTCGGATTCATTGACATCCGGCGGCAGCACGGTGATGCCGAGGCGGCGGCAATCGGACAGATAGACCGCGGCCTTGTCCTTATCGTCACCGACGGAGGTGAGCAGGGCCGCCATATATTCGGCGGGATAGTTCGCCTTGAGATAGGCGGTCCAGTAGGAGATCAGGCCGTAGGCGGCGGCGTGCGATTTGTTGAACGCGTAACCGGCGAACGGCAGGATGGTGTCCCACAGCGCCTTGATCGCGGGCTTGGAGAAGCCGCTCGCCTGCATGCCCGCCTCGAAGCCCTCGAACTCCGCGGCCAGCACCTCGGCCTTCTTCTTACCCATCGCGCGGCGCAGAATATCGGCTCGGCCGAGCGAGTATCCGGCCACCTTCTGCGCGACGTGCATGATCTGCTCTTGGTAGACGATCAGACCGTAGGTCTCGCCGAGAATCTCCTTGAGCGGCTCCTCCAGCTCTGGATGGATCGGCTTGACCTCTTGCCGGTCGTTCTTGCGGTCGGCGTAGTCGTTGTGCGCGTTCATGCCCATCGGGCCGGGGCGGTACAGCGCGCCGACGGCGACGATGTCCTCGAACGCGGTCGGCTGCATGCGGCGCAGCAGATCGCGCATGGGTCCACCATCGAGCTGGAATACGCCGAGAGTGTCACCGCGCGAAAGCAATTCGTAGGTGCGCTGATCGTCCAGCGGCAACCGGTCCATATCGAGATCGATGCCGCGGTTGGCCTGGATGTTCTCCAGCGCGTCACCGATCACCGTCAGGTTGCGCAGACCGAGGAAGTCCATCTTGAGCAGGCCGATGGCCTCACATGACGGATAGTCCCAGCCGGTGATCAGCGCACCGTCCTGGGGCCGCTTCCACACCGGGATGGCGTCGGTGAGCGGATCGCAGGACATGATGACCGCGCAGGCGTGCACACCCGCGTTGCGGATCAGCCCCTCGAGGCCGCGCGCGGTCTCGTAGATCTTCGCGACATCCGGATTGCTGCCGATGAGCTCGCGGACCTCGGCGGCCTCCTTGTACCGCTCGTGCTCCGGATCGGTGATGCCGGAGACCGAGATGTCCTTGGCCATGATCGGCGGCGGCAGCGCCTTGGTGATCTGGTCGGCAATGGCGAAACCGGGCTGGCCGAACAGCACTCGCGCCGAGTCCTTGATGGCGGCCTTGGTCTTGATGGTGCCGAAGGTGATGACCTGGGCGACCCGGTCGGTGCCCCACTTCTCACTTGCGTAGCGGACCATCTCACCGCGACGGCGATCGTCGAAGTCGATATCGATATCGGGCATCGAGACGCGCTCCGGATTGAGGAAGCGCTCGAAGAGCAGACCGTGCGGAATCGGGTCGATATTGGTGATGCCCAGCGCGTAGGCGACCAGCGAACCGGCCGCGGAACCACGGCCGGGACCGACGCGAATGCCGACGTCGCGCGCGTGGTTGATCAGGTCGCCGACGACGAGGAAGTAGGCCGGGAAGCCCATCTCCAGGATGACGCCGATCTCGTACTGGGCCCGGTCCAGATATTCCTGGGGCGCGCCGTCCGGGAAACGGCGCTGCAGCCCGAGGTCGACCTCGCGGCGCAGCCAGCTGGCCTGGTCGTGGCCCTCCGGCACCGGGAAGATCGGCATCCGGTCGCGGTGCTGCCACACCTCGTCGTAGGACTGCACCCGCTCGGCGATCAGGAGGGTCGAATCGCAGGCGCCGGGCACCTCCATATCCCAGATCGCCCGCATCTCCTCCGCGGACTTCAGGTAGTAGCCGTCCCCGTCGAACTTGAAACGCGTTGGATCGCTGAGGGTTTTACCGGTCTGGATGCACAACAGCGCCTCGTGGTTGGTCGAGGCGTCCTTGGTGACGTAGTGGCAGTCGTTGGTGGCCAGCGGCCGGATCCCGAGCTTTTTGCCGATCTCGAGCAGTCCCTCACGGACCCGGCGCTCGATGGACAGCCCGTGGTCCATGATCTCCAGGAAGAAATTGTCCGGCCCGAAGATCTCCTGCCATTTGGCCGCCGCCTCCAGGGCCTCGCGGTCGTGGCCGAGGCGCAGGCGGGTCTGCACCTCGCCCGATGGGCAGCCGGTGGTGGCGATGATGCCCGCGGCGTGCTCGGCAATGATCTCCTCGTCCATGCGCGCCCACTTGCCGAGCTGGCCCTCCAGCGAGGCGAGCGAGGACAGCTTGAACAGGTTGTGCAGGCCGGTCGCGTTCTCCGCGACCATGGTCATGTGCGTGTACGCACCGGAACCGGAGACATCGTCACCCTTCTGGCTCGGATCACCCCACTGCACGCGCTTGGTGTCGAACCGGGAACCCGGTGCGATGTAGGCCTCGATCCCAATGATCGGCTTGATATCGGCCTTCTTGGCGGAGTTGTAGAACTCCGAGGCGCCGTACATATTGCCGTGGTCGGTCATGCCGACCGCGTTCATTCCCAGCCGTTTTGCCTCGGCGAAGAGCGGAGAGATTTTGGCCGCACCATCGAGCATGGAGTACTCGGTGTGATTGTGCAGGTGAACGAACGATCCGGACGAGGCGGCCAAGACGGTCCTTCCTCCCAAGGTCTCGACGGGGGTTGGTGTAGCGATTCTAGGGGTCCCCACCGACGAGTTCAGACCTGCCGCGCCGGGCTCACGCAGGTGCCCGGCGTGTCGGTGGTGAAGATCACCGGCGCGTCTGGCGACCCACTATTACGGCTGTCCGATTTCCGCGACAGTGGGGTGATCCGCGGATCGCTCGACACTACGCGAGCCCGCGATCATGTGCGCTTGCGCCAGACGAATTTCAAACCGGACCAATCGTTGTCGAGCGCGGCCACCTTCACATCGACGACGCCGATGGGGATCAGCAACTCGCGCAGATCGTTCTCGGCGATATCGCTGACGCACCCGCCCGCCTTGCGCGGCCAAGCGATCCACAGCATCGCGCCCGGCGTCAGCCCGGCGGCGAGTTGCGGTGCCTCGGCCGCCAGGTCGCCATGTTCGCGATAGAACGCGAGGACGACGTCCGCGCCCTCCGGATCGTCGGTGGCGATCACGATATCCGGTGGCAGATCGGGAATGCGCCAGCCCGCTGGGGCATGACATAGCACCACCCGGTGACCGGGTTTGATACCGATCTTCTTGGCCATAGGAGTCCCGGAGTAGCCCGCGGTCACGGGCAAGACTGTATCCGGCACCCGAACCCCGGCCCCACGAATCGACGATCTGCACTGTTGCCCCAGCATTTGGTTCGGAGCTGTTTCTTGGCCAACCCTGCCGGAGCAATCCCGCAGGTCACGGAAAAGATCTGCACATTCCGCGAACGGTCACGACGATAATCGGGCGATGAGCTGGCAGCGACAGACGCGTTCGATGGGTCCGCGATGACGACCGCCGTCATTGCGGTCGTCGCCGGTGCGGTGTTGATCGTCGGCGCGCTGCTGATCTGGTCGCGAACCCGGCGGATGGTGACGACTCCGGCCGAGCGGGCGGTGTACACCGCGCTGCATACGGCGTCGCTGGCCGCGCGGCCGTTGCGGCAGGGGTTGACCGACCGGTCCGCCCAGGACGCCGCACCGCATCTGCGGGCGCTCACTGGGGCCGATGCGCTGGGGGTGGCCGATGCCGACGGCACGCTGCTGGCGTGGGACGGGCCGCATTCGGATCTGGCCGAACCCTTCGCCGACGCGGCCCGGCGGGCGGTGGCGACCGAGCGGCCGGTGCTGGTTTCGGGGCCCGGTCGGGGCGAACATGCCGGGCGCACGCTGATCGCGCAGCCACTGCTCATCGAAAATGCCGGGGTCGCTGGGGCTTTGGGGGCATTGGGGGTAGTGACCACCGGGAAGCCGGAGCCGGGACGGCTCGGCACGGTCGCGGAGGTGGCGCGATACGCCTGCGGACAGCTGGAATTGGCGGAGCTGGACGCATCGCGGGCCCGGCTCGACCGGGCCGAGGTACGGGCGCTGCGGGCACAGATCAGCCCGCACTTCATCTACAACGCGCTCAATACCGTCGCGTCCTTTGTGCGAACCGATCCGGACCGGGCGCGCGAGCTGATCCTGGAATTCGCCGACTTCACCCGGTATTCCTTCCGCGCCGCTGGAGAGTTCACGGTCCTGTCCGACGAACTGCGCAATATCGAGCGCTATCTGGCACTGGAGCGCGCCCGGTTCGGTGACGCGCTGGAGGTGCGGTTGCAGATCGCGCCCGAGGTGCTCGGTGTCGTGCTGCCGTTCCTCGCGCTGCAACCATTGGTGGAGAACGCCGTTCGACACGGTTTGGCCGGCGCGGCGCGCGGCGGCACCGTGACCATTGTCGCGGCCGATGCGGGCACCGATTGCGTGATCAGCGTCGAGGACGACGGGATCGGGATGGATCCGGACGTGCTGCGCTCCGGCGCGCTCGATGCCATCGAAACCGGTACCGGACCAGCGGGTTCCGGCGAATCCGCACATGTGGGTCTGGCCAATGTCGACGACCGCCTGCGCGCCGCCTTCGGCAATGACTACGGCCTCATCGTGGAGACCGCCCCCGGCGCGGGCACCAAGGTCAGCCTCCGCGTCCCGAAATTCCGGGCGGGCATCCAGGCCTGAGCGCCCGGCCCGGCTGTGCTGCCGATGCCATCCTGGCCGATTTCACCTGGTGCGGATATCCGATCCGGGGCCGCGGATGCGGCATTTACTATGGAACGACTGTGACCCGGACCACCGACCAGTCCGCCGCCGCATTGCGTGTGCTCGCCGTGGACGACGAGAAGCCAGCTCTGGACGAGCTGGTCTATTTGCTGCGCGCGCAACCGGGCGTCGGGGAGATACACAGCGCGAATGACGCGACCAGTGCGCTGCGGCTGATGCGGGTCCATCCGATCGATGCGGTATTCCTCGATATCAATATGCCCGGGCTGGACGGGATGGAGTTGGCGGGGATCCTCTCGGAGTTCGCCACTCCGCCTGCCGTGGTCTTCGTGACCGCGCACGATGACCGGGCGATCGCGGCATTCGATCTCGGTGCGGTGGACTATCTGCTGAAACCGCTGCGCGAGGCGCGGCTGGCCGAGGCGGTGCGCCGGATCGCGGGGGCGCGCGGTGCCGCACCGGCCGTCGCGCAACCGCAGGCCGATCCCAGCGAGGTCATCCCGGTGGAGTTGGGCGGGGTCACCACATTGGTGCACCGGTCCAGCGTGAGCTGGGTGGAGGCGGATGGCGACTACGCCAGGCTGCATACCAACGCGGGCTCACATCTGGTGCGAATTCCGTTGTCGGCCTTGGAATCCCGCTGGGAGAACGCCGGGTTCCTGCGGGTGCACCGGTCGTATCTGGTGGCGCTGCGGCTGGTGATCGGGCTGCGCACGGTCGGCAATGCGACAGTGGTCCGGCTGCGGGCCGATGGCCGGGCCGGGGCGGTGGAACTGCCGGTCAGCCGTCGACAGGTGCGCGAACTGAAGCAGCGCCTGGTGCACGGGCCGCGCCAGCAGTGGACGAATCCGTGACCGCACCGCAGCAGCGCCCGACCCGCCAGCGTGTTGTGCTCGCCGAACGCCGCGGCGCACGCCGCGTGCGGACCCGCACGGAGGTGGTCGAGCAGACCGAGATCGGTGCGGCGCTGATCGGTGGGCTGATCCGGGCCCAGCTGGGACTGGCTTTGCGGGTCGGGTTGGTCATGGTCCTCGTCTTGTGTTCGCTCCCGGTGCTTTTCCGGCTCGGCTCGACCGGATCGTTCGTCGTGCTCGGGGTGCGGCTGCCGTGGCTGCTGCTCGGCGTCGCGGTGTATCCGGTGCTGTACGGCGTCGGACGGCTCTACGTCCGACTGGCCGAACGCAATGAGCAGGACTTCCTGGAATTGGCCGAGGACTGAATCGATGTTCCGCGCCGCACCACCGCTCGCCCGCCTCCACTCCGCCGGGCATCCACGCACTACGACGAGTTGGATGGACCGGAACTCGGTCCGCGGCGACGAAAGAGGCCGCGTCGCATCCCCGCTCACTCACCCTCGCCCGGCTGGGTTTCCAGGCACTGCGACGAGTCAGACGGACAGGAGCTCGGCCGACACCGACAGAAGCGGTCATGCAGCATCACGTCCCACCGGCGAGCATCGGAGCTGCCGACCGGATGCCAGACCGCGCGGCACCGATCGGGACAGGCCGTGAACACCCCGACCGCCCCGGCACTCACGGTGCTCGCCTTGCTCTTCGCGGCATTGGCTACGGTCGCGATCGGCGTCTACGGTGTCCGGCTGGCGCGCACCACCTCTGATTTCCTGGTCGCCTCGCGCAGCGTCGGACCGCGCTGGAATGCCGCGGCGATCTCCGGTGAATACCTCTCGGCCGCTTCATTTCTCGGCGTCGCCGGACTGATCGCGAAGTACGGTGCGGACGCACTGTGGTATCCGGTCGGATTCACCGCGGGATATCTCGGGCTGCTGCTGTTCGTCGCGGCTCCGCTGCGGCGGTCCGGGGCGTATACCGTGCCGGACTTCGCGGAGTTCCGGCTCGGATCGCTGCGGTTGCGCAGGCTGGCGGCGGTCGTGGTGGTGCTGGTCTGCGGGGTGTATCTCATTCCGCAGTTCCAGGGCGCGGGGCTGACATTGCACATTCTGCTGAATGTGCCGAAATGGGTCGGCGCGGTGGCGGTCGGCGCGATCATCATCGCCAATGTGGCTGGCGGCGGCATGCGGTCGATCACGCTGGTGCAGGCATTCCAGTACTGGTTGAAGCTGACCGCGGTGGCGATTCCGGCGCTGGTGCTGCTCGGCCACTTCCTGGCAGACGATCGCGAACTCGGCACCCCGGCGCCCCCGGTGGTCACCGAGCGCACCACGGTGGATGTCAGCACCGGCGTGGTGGTTCGCGTCGATGCGCCACAGCAGGTTTCGATCACCGGCACGCTCGACGGACGCGCGGTGGACGGTCCGGTGCTGCTGACGCCGGGTGGACACGAACTGGCGGCGGGCACCGAACTGACCCTGGAGCCGGGCTCGGCCGTGCCGGTGGTGGCCGGAGCACCGACCGACGGCGCGGCCTGGCTGGCACCCGGTGGCGGATTCGGCGGCGCGCATCCCACCTACCAGGTCTATTCGCTGATCATCGCCACATTTCTCGGCACCATGGGACTTCCACATGTGCTGGTGCGCTTCTATACAAATCCGGATGGCCGGGCGGCGCGCACCACCGCGCTCGCGGTGATCGGCCTGGTCGGACTGTTCTATCTGTTCCCCATTCTGCTCGGAGTTTTCGCACGGCTGTATGTGCCGCAACTGCTGATCACCGGCACCTCCGATGCCGCAGTGGTGCTGCTGCCCGGTTCCGTACTCGCGGGCCTACCGGGGCAACTGCTGGCGGCACTGGTAGCCGCGGGTGCGATCGCGGCATTCCTGTCCACCTCCTCCGGACTGCTCGTCAGCATTGCGGGCGTGCTCAGCACCGATATGCTGCGCGGGCGGATTCGCGATTTCCGGGCCGCCGCGCTGTTCGCCGGTGCTGTGCCACTCGGCCTTTCGCTCACCGTGGTATCGCTGGATCTGTCCCGCACTGTCGCCCTTGCCTTCTCGGTGGCCGCCTCGACGCTGTGTCCGCTGCTGGTGCTCGGCATCTGGTGGCGCGGCCTGACCGCGAAGGGCGCGGCGACCGGACTGATCGTCGGCGGGTTGGCCGCGGGCGGGGCGACCGCGGTATCGGTGACCGGCGGCATTTCCGATGGGCTCGCAAACGGCTGGCTCGCCGCAATACTCGGCTATCCCGCGGCGATCAGCGTGCCACTCGCATTCGCGGCGATGATGCTGGTCAGCAAGCTGACGCCGGGGCAGAGCGCCCGCCGGATCGGGCGCATCTTCGTCCGCATGCACGCCCCCGAGCGGCTCGGCATGGGCGCCGACCGGGAACGGGTGCTGCGGTCGAGCTGACCGCCGACCGTTCGTCGCGGCCAGCCGACCGTTCACCGCACAATCGGACGCCTTCACGGAGTGACCCACGCCACATCATGATTCGCTCACGAAGGTCCCCTTATGGTCGGCGGGTAGTAAGCCACGTCACAAGGTAGGACCCGAGATGACCAGTACCGACATCGATGACGTCGCCCCGCGACGTACACCGAGCGCCGAGGATTTCGCCGCCGTGCAATCGAGTCCCCAATTCCAGGAACTGCGAAGTAGGTTGCGCCGCTTCGTCTTTCCAATGACAGCGCTGTTCTTGGTCTGGTACCTGAGCTACGTGCTGCTCGGCGCCTACGCGCACGATTTCATGGCCACCAAGGTCATCGGCACCATCAATCTCGGCCTGCTGCTCGGCCTCGGTCAGTTCGTATCGACGTTCGTGATCACCTGGCTCTACGTCCGGTTCGCCAATAAGGAACTGGATCCGCGCGCCGCGTCGATCCGCAACTACCTCGAGGGAGGCCAGGCGTGAACCAGCAGTATCTTGCCGCCGCCGCGACGGTCGGCAATCCCGCCGCGAATATCGCCATTTTCGGCCTCTTCGTGGCCATCACGATGGTCGTGGTGATCCGCGCCAGCCGCAATAACCGCACCGCCGCCGATTACTTCACCGGTGGCCGCGGCTTCTCCGGACCGCAGAACGGCATCGCCATCGCGGGCGACTACCTTTCCGCCGCAAGCTTTCTCGGCATTGCGGGCGCCATCGCGGTGTACGGCTACGACGGATTCCTGTACTCCATCGGATTCCTGGTCGCATGGTTGGTCGCATTGCTGCTGGTCGCCGAAATGCTCAGGAACACCGGCAAATTCACGATGGCCGATGTGCTTAGCTTCCGCCTGAAGGAAGGTCCGGTCCGCACCGCCGCCGCGCTGACCACGCTGGCTGTCTCGCTGTTCTATCTGCTGGCGCAGATGGCGGGCGCTGGCGGTCTGGTCGCGCTGCTGCTCGATATCTCCGACAAGACCGGACAGGGCATCGTGATCGCCGTGGTCGGCGTGCTCATGATCGTCTATGTGCTGGTCGGCGGCATGAAGGGGACCACTTGGGTGCAGATCATCAAGGCGGTGCTGCTGATTACCGGTGCGGCACTGATGACCGTGCTGGTATTCGCCAAATTCGGCTTCAACTTCTCCGATATCCTCAGCTCGGCCCAGGATGCGGTGCACGGATCCAAGTCCAAGGGCGTGGCCGCCCGTGACGTGCTCGCCCCCGGCGCCCAGTACGGCGGCAGCGCGACCTCCAAGCTGAACTTCGTATCCCTCGGCCTGGCCCTGGTGCTCGGCACGGCGGGTCTGCCGCATGTGCTGATGCGCTTCTACACCGTGCCGACCGCGAAAGAGGCACGCCGCTCGGTGGTTTGGGCGATCGGCCTGATCGGCGCGTTCTACCTGTTCACCCTGGTGCTCGGCTATGGCGCGGCCGCCATCGTCGGACCGGACCGCATCCTCGCCTCGGCGGGCGGGCAGAATTCGGCGGCGCCGCTACTGGCCTTCGAACTCGGCGGCGTGATCCTGCTCGGCATCATCTCTGCGGTTGCCTTCGCCACCATCCTGGCGGTCGTCGCGGGTCTGACCATTACCGCGTCGGCGTCGTTCGCGCACGATATCTACGCCAGCGTGCTCAAGAAGGGCAATGTCGACGAGCACAAGCAGGTCAAGGTTTCGCGGATCACCGCGGTCGTCATCGGTGCGCTGGCCATCGGTCTCGGCATCCTGGCCAATGGCCAGAACATCGCATTCCTGGTGGCGCTGGCCTTCGCGGTCGCGGCGGCGGCGAATCTGCCGACCATCCTGTTTTCGCTGTTCTGGAAGCGGTTCAACACCACGGGAGCGCTGTTCAGCATGTACGGCGGCCTGATCTCGACCATTGTGCTGATCGTGTTCTCTCCCGCGGTATCCGGGACGAAGACCTCGATGATCCCGGGTTCGGACTTCGACTGGTTCCCGCTGTCGAACCCCGGAATCGTGTCCATCCCATTGGCTTTCGTACTCGGCGTGGTCGGCACCTTCCTCGGCGGGCGCAAGCCGGAGGATCCGGCGAAGCAGGCCGAGATGGAGGTGCGCTCGCTGACCGGTGTCGGCGCGGAAAAGGCGGTCGTGCACTGAACATCCGACCGAGCCTGCCGCCCTTGTTGTTTCGCTAGGAGAGATCGACGTTGACCAGTGCAACCACCGACCGTGACACGACCACCGACACTGTCTACCCGCCGGATCCGGCATTCGCCGCGAACGCGAACGCTTCGCGTGCGCTGTACGACCTAGCCGCCGATCGGGTGGAATTCTGGGCCGAGCAGGCTCGGCGGTTGCACTGGGATCAGCCATGGACCCAGGTCCTGGATTGGACTGACGCGCCCGTCGCGAAGTGGTTCGTCGACGGCAAGCTCAACGTCGCCTACAACTGCGTGGACCGCCACGTACTCGACGGGCACGGCGATCAGGTCGCCATCCACTGGGAGGGCGAACCAGGCGATTCCCGCGATATCACCTACGCCGAGCTGCTGGCCGAGGTGTCCCGGGCCGCCAACTACCTCACCGAACTCGGACTCGAGCCGGGCGACCGGGTCGCCATCTATATGCCAATGGTCCCCGAGGCGATCGTATCGATGCTGGCCTGTGCGCGACTGGGCCTCACCCATTCGGTGGTATTCGCCGGCTTCTCCCCCACCGCCCTGCG